>JAGODU010000157.1 GCA_017998095.1 Prolixibacteraceae bacterium
AGCTTTGTCAAAAAACACGTTGTAGACATACTTGCCTCTCTGAATAGAAACCATAACCTGTAAAATTTAATATACCCTAATTTTTTTTCCTGTCAAGTCGTAAAACTTTTTTTACATTTTTTTTAAATATGCTTTAAAGGGTTGAAATTGCTATCATTTTTAGGTATCTGTTTTTTTTATCAAAAAATATTCTAACCCAGTACTAAAAATATTTTTAGAATACGGATGAGAAGTATAACAATTTTCTTTAATACCAGTCTTTTCTCGTAAATATCATTCAAGCAATACAAGACTGACAATCAATATAATAAAACCTGCTTCCTTTACTTCATAAAGCCTCTCCAATATATTTACAAACCATTTATCAAAACATTCTATACTAGTTTGCATTTATATCCTTTCCTTCCGGTTTTTGAACCATTCGGGGTCACTTTAATCCGGATTTAGGGGTCAGGTTGTTCCGGATCAGGGGGTCACTATCATCCGGATTGGAGGGTCAGGTTCGGCCCGGATTCCCCTGTACATCGGAATTTCCGACAATACGCTCAAAAACTCCAAAAATCCTTATGAACAATATCATTTGTCAGCGGTTCGGGCTTTTATTTTCAAGTCGTTTAAAACCATAGAAAATGAATCCGAAACAAATCAATAGCCCAAGTATAGCAGGAACTATTATTGATTTTCCTGATTCGCCGGTATTTTGAATACTCCAGATAATTTTGCCGGTCACCATCAAAACTACAACCCCCAGTCCCATCCATAAACTTCTTTTCCAAAATGATAATCCTAATGCGATAAAAGAAATCGGGACGGATAGAATCAGTAAAATCTTTTTATAATCCCACGTCCCGGAAAGCCATACTTTCTCATATTGCAGGAAGTATTTAACTTCATCACTTACACTATCTGGTTTACTAAACCAAAACATACTTGTAAAAAGGCAGAATAGGGTCAATGATATACCTGTCCAACTGCGTTTATAAGCAGAATAGCAGAAAGGCAGGAGAAATAATGGCCTGATATACCAACTCATTTGGTTTTGATGTCTCTCGAACACCCAATTAAAAAAGTTCACGTTGGTCATTGAGATTACAAGAAAAATAACAGTCAATAAAGCAAAAGCCAATCCAATTCGCTTATCGTTTTTTTTTAATATTTCCATTTCAATCTATTCACCTTATTAGTCCCACGTTGTCATTTTGTATTTCTTACCCTGACCGCCAACGGTTGGCGGAACGAAACGCTCGAAAATCCACTGAAACGGGCATGTTTTATGACCGCTTGTTAACGGTAGTAGAAAATTGTTCGGCGTTTTTATTTCGTTTGCAATCCATGCCTGCTATTCCTGTAAATCCTTTTTAAGATAAATCATATCAACAAGTTGGATGTCGCCATCGAACATGGGGTGGTCGTAATTGTCGGTAAAAAAATTCTTTACTCGATATGACTTTTCAAATCCGCAACTTTCATAAAACGACAAGATTGCCGGCGTTTCGCCTGTCCCGACAAACATGGTTTTATAATCGTTTTTGTAGAAATCGGAAATGAAATTGATCAATGCTCTACCGTACCCTTTACCTTGATATTTCTCATATGTCGCTATGTTTTTCAACTCGCAGGTTTCGCTATTTATCGGTACCACAACACAATCACTTTTCAAATCACCGTCATACAAAGCAAACAAGTCTCCACCCGGTAAATACTTGTCAATCATATTTTCCTGCTCGTCAGCCAGCAACAATAAGTCAAGGAATTGTTTCTTGTTTTCGGTAATTTTTTCAGTTTTCACCATATCGCTGTTATCTCCTTATTTGTCACGTTTTACTTTTCGTTTCGCTCCACTTTGCTGATTACGGTTGGCGCTATGAGACGTTGGAAAGATTTCCTTGAATTGGACCGGTCATGCCACCCATAATTATGAGGTCATAGTTCTTATCAATCCATAAGTTTGGTACCAGTAATAGAATGACGATTTATCCGGTTGTCGTTTCAGGCGATTCAAAAAATTCCAATCCGGATTTTCAATGCTGATATCCCTCATATCTTGTCCTTCGTAATAAGCTAAAGGACTCAGGTCATTTACCAGTATTTTGGCTGCTAAATAGGCTATCCGGGCAGATGCTGGAACAGCGTCATCAATTCTAAAATTATCAGACATTAAATATCCAGTTCCGAATGCGATAATTCCTCTTTGTAATTGTGAAAACTTTACATTCTCTTCTGTAGTTCCTCTTCCCCTTTTTGTGATAATTAAACAAGTATCAATGGTGTCTTGAAGGACTTCCTCTGGTGTTAACGATTTATTTCTGTATTCGATTTCATGTTTAGCGAAGAATTGAAAACTTTCTGTAACTATCTTAATAGAAGAAATTTTCTCAAACAGTTTGCTTAAATCATAAAGTTGTTTACAAATTTCCATGGTAGCAGATTGACCACCCTTTTCATAAGGAATACCGATGGTATTAGGGGCAAACGCAGTTAGCTTATCACCTGTAATCGCATCAATTGTTGGTACAGTAACAAAAGTTTTATCATCAGTTTCAATCCACTTGGATTTAATCTCCTTTTCGATCATTTCAGGGTAGAGAGAATCTTCAATCAGGATATCTAAAAGTATAGTACCAGCATACGTCCCTTTTATCGACGATCGATAAGCAAATGTATAATGTGCTTTAGGAACTCCCGGTTTGTAACTTCTGTGTTCATCAAGTTCAAAGCCATTAAATCTTGATGTTTCAATAACTTTTCTCAATACAACTTCAAGCTCATCTTTTCTAGTATTTGAAATGATATCAATGTCAATAGAAAATCTATTTCCTTCTTCCAAAAGCAGTACCAAACTAGTACCACCTTTAAAAATGAATTTCAATCCATTTTGTTTAAGCTGTTCCAATAGATGTAATGCGTAAATCATTTTTTCCAAAATAATTACATCAATTCTTTTGTGTGAAACCTGTCGTTTAAAGGATTGCAGCCATTCTTCCGTAAAACATTTCTCTTTAAACATCGATAATATCTTTTACTAAATAGTGCATGTTATTGATTAAAAACATTTTGATATCATTGTTTCTTTCTCGTCTCGTTGCATAACTAAAGAGTTTTGTATAATTAATACCATAGCTCTTTAATGCTTTTTCAAAAATATGAACGAGTTCTGAGCCTTGTGAGTAATAAAAAAGTTTTTCCTCAGAAAAAATATCGACTAATATTTTTTCCAAAAAAGGAGTGTAGAATTTTACTTTCTTTTCAGTCTGTTTACATAGTGGAGAGCGAGACACTAACCTTTTTATTACAATAGGTTGCATACTTTCAGCTATGTAATAGTTTATAGTTTTCTCATCCGGTGTGAGGTAAACCTCACCTTTATAAGCTTTTCTTAGCTCGTAGAAAAATGAATCTAAAAAGTCTTTTTCTGTCTCAATTATTAAAATCTTTTTGATAGCCTGATGTTGAGAAAACTCATTTAGCCAATTTGTTTCCCAAATGCAATATTTTACATCCTCGAATCTACTGTTGATTTTCTTAGTGAGTTTTAATAAATCTTGTGAAATATCTGGTTTATATTTTGGCTTGTATGAAATAGCATATAAACCACGCATTAGTGGTTTGATTATGTTTTTGTTTTTCAAATCATAGATTCTCCAACCGAAAGTTCCTTTTTTTAGGTCAGGTTCAAAGTATTCAAAAAACTCAAAAAGCTCATCTCTGGAGAATGAATCTCTGTCTTTAAATCTTTCTATTAATCTATTTTCAATAATTTTCGACATAGTGTCAATCCTTTATTTGCCAATTTCACATTTTAATAGCTTTTTTTTAAAATCAAATTATTGCCAGTTTTTCGCATCTCTGGTTTTTTTTAGACTGACTATTGGGACAAATTGTATTCTTTGACAAGTCGTGGTTTGAGCATCGGCTCGTGGAGATTGACAATGAGTGCAATGTGTGTTGGTATTGTTTATGCTCTGCTAATCTGGAAGGATATAAACATCGTTCATATTTATCTTGTATCATCAAAATCCCCCTCGGGAATAAAACTGGAATTACTGATTCGATTATAATCATACATCAATGGATTGTCAATAGCAAAGAATAAAGTTCAAAGGATTGATAGATGGTGGTCTATGGCCAAGATGGCTTACACTTTGGAACATCGAGATAACTTCAAAACCGAGAGCCATAAAGATTACAAAAGAATCGGTGTCTCAATTTACGGATTAATCCGGGTCCGTTAATCCGGCTGCTCACGATCATCAACCATTGCAAATAATATCACCCGAACGAAAGATCAATTCAGGCAGAATCCCTTCCCTATTAATAACCGGTCCTTGATGCCGATAGCCTGCTTATTTCAATCCCAGTTTAATATTTTCTTTCAGCAATCGGATCGCTTCCTCCACTCGATTCCGGATCGTCTCATCCCGTTTGTCACTCGTGATCCACAATACATAATGACGACTGTAGGTTTGGGCAGACGTGTTCTTTGGTAAGCAGTTCATTCTGCCCTCCCCCCCCCATCCGGTTTTTGAACCATTCGGGGTCACTTTAATCCGGATTTAGGGGTCAGTGTGTTCCGGATTAGGAGGTCACTATCATCCGGATTGGGGGGTCAGGTTCGCCCGGATTCTCCAGTAGCGCGCCATTCTTCTGTCTTTGTCTTCCCCCCGTGCCTTCCAAACGTAGCCAGGACGACGGAGGTTGGATTTTTCATTTCTAAGCAGCCCATTTAAATCCCCGGGATGAATATTCATAAACCAGGTCATAAGCTCTGTCGCAGGTCTTTTTGAATTCAACCCGATCGTAGGTTTCCGGTAAATCTTTATCCAGTATTTCTTCGATAGCTGCACGAACCTGTATCTGGCTTTGACTGTCTTTATACCAGTCCTGAACAAGGATTCTCGGATGTTCCTGCAACAGCCTTTTGAGTAAATCTTTGGCAGCCAGTTTCACTTTCTTTTCTTCATCTTTAGTCAATTTGTCTTTTTTTAGAATATCAAAGAGCTCCAGTTCATCTTTTGATAAACCTTCTTTTACATGGCGTTCGTCTTCTTCTTTCATTGTTTTTGCAAAATCCATGAGGTCTTCGAAATAATTTTCGGTGGATGAACCGCCCGAGTTATAATTGTCAACAATCGCCTGAAGTCGTTCTGCAAAATCCGTTCGGGTGATATTGTCTTTGAGCATTTTTTCCAGTTTGTCTTCAATAAATGCTTTAAGATCAGAAATCTCAATATTTTTGTACTTGGCTACCTTAAAATCCTGTTCAAGTTTTTCGAAGTTGATTTTGCTCAAATCCCAGGTTTTGCCCTTTTGAATAATTTGATACTCGTTTTCGGTTAATTCCTTTATTTTCATAGCATCATTTGCCGAAACAAGGCTCTGGTCCAGCAGCTCAGAAATACGGCCCTTGGCTTTATCAATATCCGCTGTACCTACGATGCTGTCTATGATACCCCGCAAATATTGAAACACCGGCACCATTGGCCGAAACTGTTTATCAAGTATTTCGGGCTTGCAGGCTTCATAAAGCGAGGTGATCGTATTTTCATAAACATTGAACTCTTTGCGATAATTATCTTTTGCGAGTAATTTATCCGCAAACTCTTTAAAAGTATCAATCTTGTTGAATACCCGCTTATCTTTCAATACTGATTCCAGTTCGATTCCGTGTGATGCACAAAAGGCTATGCCGTCTTGGATGGCGCTATCCAACAATTCAAAGAGTTTGCATTTTTCCTGGACCGGGTCGTCATCGTTTTCTTTTGAACCCTGGCCATAATCGCGGAGTGCCTTTTTCATATTGCGAAATACATTGTAGTAGTCAATGATTTCGCCATTCTTTTTAATCACATTCTGTACCACATAGGAACTCACCCTGTTGGCCCGGGCAATAGTCTGCATAAGGGTGTGGTTCTTCATCGGCTTGTCAAGGTAGAGTGTCGATACAGTAGGAGCATCGAAACCGGTGAGCCACATGGCACAGACAAAAACCAGCTGCAGGGGATCCTCAGGATCTTTAAAACGGTATTCCACATCGTGGCCATTGTCATTCAGTGAGTTCAATTTTTCTCTGTGAATACTGAAATCAAGCCCTACCTTTTTGAACTTTTCAATTTCGCCGGCATCTTCACTGACCACTACTGCCATCTCAACCCTACGCATGTAGGCGAGCATTTGTTTAAGCTGCTCTTTTTCAGTTTCACTCTGTGTCTTGGCTATTTTCCCAACGAGGATTTTGATCTCCTCTTTCCAGTGGTGCTGGACTTTATCGTACATCTTGACGGCGGTAAATTTGTCCACACAAATCACCATACCTTTACCAAGATAGCCGCGCCGGGGAAAATGATAAACAATATCTTTTGCGATAGTTTCGAGCCTGTCATCCCGTTTGATAACTTCAATCTCCCGGGAAAACTCTTTTTCCAGTTTTTCCTGCTGCTTTTCATCGAGGTTTTCATCTTCCAGTATCTCGTAAAACTCTTCGCTGAGATCATCATTTTGAATAAGCACTTCCGGGACCCGTTTTTCATAAAAAAGCGGAACGGTTGCACCGTCATCTATAGATTGTGCGAAGTTATATTCACTCACATAATCACCAAACCAGGCTTTGGTTTTGCCATCCCGGTCGATGCGGTTGGCCAGAAGCGGCGTGCCGGTAAAAGCTAAAAATTGTGCATTGGGCAACCCTTTGCGAAGGTTTTCTGCAAGTCCCTTGTACTGGGACCGGTGGGCTTCATCGACAATAACAATGATGTCGTTGCGGTCTGTAAGAAGGGGATACTCTTTTCCTTTATCATAACGGAATTTCTGTATCAGCGTAAAGACAAAACGCATATTGCGTGACAGATAATCCCGCATCTCTTGGCTGTCTTTGGGTTGGGCGGCCTCATTTTTCCGGACGGTTTCAGTATTCAGAAAGTTGCGGTATATCTGCCCGTCGAGGTCGTCACGGTCTGTGATAATGACAAAGGTATAGTTGCCGGAAAATTTGCGGAATATTTTCCGGCTCAAGAATATCATGGAGAAGCTCTTACCCGAGCCTTGGGTATGCCAGAATACCCCAAGCCGTCCTTCCCGGTTTTCTCTGTCCGAGAAAGAGGCGATCGCCTTGTTTACGCCGATGAACTGATGATTCTGGGCGATAATTTTGGTGGTCTCTTTGTGGTAGATGATAAAGTTCTCTATGTAATCCAGCAGGCGTTGTTTTTCCAGAAGCCCAAACAGAACCCGCTCCAAACTATTGCCCTCTTTCTCTATCTGCTTTTTATCAATCTTCTCTTTTTCATCTTCAACACGTAGCCAGTTGAAGAAATACTCGTATCCGGCAGTAAAAGACCCGACCTTTGTTTCAATAGCATTGGAAAGAATGCAAAAGGCATTGTAATGGAACAGTTGCGGAATATCCTTTTTATAATTGGTGAGGTTATCCTCAAAAGCATTCTGGACTTTGACATTGGAATTTTTCAGTTCGATAAATACCAGAGGAATTCCATTGACATAGATAATTATATCCGGCCGCCGGGGATATCGCTCTCCCTTTATCCAGAGCTGTGTTACTGCGCAAAAATCGTTATTGCCGGGATTATTAAAATCTACCAGTTTTATATTGGTGTGCTCTGTTTTGCCTGTATCGTCGTCATATTCAACAGGAATACCATCTTTGACAAGATGATGCACATCCTGGTTGGCTGCAATGGGAGACATGGCATAGCGTTTGGCGGTGAGCTGGCCCAACGCATCGCCTATGACCTTTTGGGGTAGTTGGGGATTCAGTTCCGTAGCTTTTTTCTGCAGTATGTCAAGGAATACAACATCCTGTTTATTGGAACGGCCCGAATTGTCATTCAGATTTTCAATATCGGCAGTGAAGCAGTTAATGCTCCTATAACCCAGTTTTTCGACAAGGGTCTTGACCGCTTCTTTTTCTATCTGGTCTTCGGAAATGAAGTTAGGGATGGGATGCCTCCTTAATAAACTCTACAATCACCATGACTGTTCGATCATGTTAAATAAATTGAAATTACTTAACATGACAAACGCCTCGTGTTAAATTCTTCGGCATATTCAAACATAATCCAATGCGCCATTATTTTGCCTTTAAAAACAGATCAAACAGAGGATCATTGATATAGTAGTTCTGCCGCCAAATCTGCTGTTTACGTAAAAAGCCTTTTTCAACAAGTTGATCCAGATATTTGGCAGCGGTTTGTCTGGTTTTATTCAGTTCTGTGGCCAAATACTCAATTTTCGTGTAGGGATGACGAAACAGATTGTTTAACAAATCCTGTGAATAAATTAAACCCAATTCACTGCGAATCCGCTGTTTATAATTCTGCATCAGTTCTCTTATTTGAGTAATCAGCTGAGATGTGAAAAGGGCTGTTTCCTCCACACCGGTTAGGAGATAGAGAACCCATTCTTCCCAGGATTGTTCTGTACGGACTCTTTGAAGCAGGGAATAATATTCACTCTTGTTTTTAATGATATACCGGCTTAGATAAAGAATAGGCAGATCAAGCAGGCCTTCTTTAACCAGAAACAGGATGTTCAGTATACGGCCGGTACGACCATTGCCATCATAAAACGGGTGAATGCTTTCGAACTGATAATGAAGAACGGCCATTTTTATGAGCGGATCAATAAGCCAGAAATCAGGATCATTGACTACTATTTCAAGGTTATCCATTAGACGGGCAATATCGGAAGGGTTCTGAGGAGGAATATATACCGTCTCTCCTGTGTTCTGGTTTTTCAATTCCGTTCCCGGAAGTTTTCTGTAACCGGCGTGATTTTTTTCCAGAATTGCCTGTATTTCAAGAATCTGATTATTGGTTAAAAGCCCGGTTTGTTTAACTCTATCATAGCCCGAACGAAGTGCCTCGCCGTAATTGGAGACCTCTTTGGCCGCGGGGTTTTCAATTTCCTGTCGAAAGAGCTCCTGTTTGTAAATCTCGTCGTGGGTAGTAATAATGTTTTCAATTTCCGAGCTGTCCTTAGCTTCCAGCAGGGGCAAGGTGCTGATGAGAATGCTCTGGTTAGGAATTGTTTTTGAGATCCCCTTGAGTTCAGCCATTGCCCGGCTGGCTTTTACTGCTTGTCTGGGAACGGATTTGGTTTCCAGATCGCATGGCGGCGGCAATTCCTGCAAAATAAAATCAGGCATTGAGTGCCTCCTCTTCCATTCCCGGTGGAAAGGTAATGTCAAGATTTTCCACATCCAGCT
>JAGODU010000158.1 GCA_017998095.1 Prolixibacteraceae bacterium
GCAAGATTGGCAGGACCAGTTCAATCTTTACAAAGGTTCGGGACTTGGCTTATCACACAGTATGTGGCAGATAGGCGCATTCAGACCTGCCAACTTTGATGAGAAATTTGAAAATGTATTCTATGTGGGAGCATCAACTATTCCGGGAGCAGGACTACCCATGGCAATAATAAGTTCAAAGCTGGCTTACGAAAGAATAATTAAAATGAAATAAAGCAACTATGAAAAGAGTCTTAATCTTAAATGGTTAAGACTTTTTCTTATATAGCATGTCTTCAAGCATCGACTTTGTTATAAAACGTTGAGGATTAGATTCTAATACTTCAATTTTATTTTTTATTTCCTTTTCTTTCTCTTCTGACAAGATATTACTAACTTCATTTACAACAACTTCAGGTGTTAAAAGCTTATCAATTGCGTAAATTAACTCTATGTCTTCTGCTTTGATCAGCTTTTCAATGATCTCAATTTTTTTTGAATTTAAATTCATTTGCAAATTTTTAAATAAAAAATACTGATTGTTTTTTAAAAATAAGTTTGTCGATAAATATAGACAAAATTTGAAATATTATAAATATCGTAAATTAATTAAATTTAAAATACATGAGTAATACCAAAGTCATACCAAATTCAACCCAAATACCATAAGCCAACCACTCTTATGGTATTTGGGTAGAATTTGGTAAGAATTTGGTCACTATTTGGTATGGTTCATATAGTATCGATTCTGCCAGTATGTTTTGAATTTTGAAATGTTAAAAAATGTTAAAGCATTATGATTTTGTTTATAAGAATTAATTTATGAATATGAATCATAGGTTCAGAACTAATTGAATGATTTTCAGAATTATAATTTTCAATTTTTGAATTTATGATCATGGAATATGTTCTAATATGCTGTTTGTTTGATATGTTAAAAATTGTTAAATATAATTTTGATACTATTTCAGTATTGTAAAATTATATACTTTGGCTTCCTTAAAAATAAAATTATATCGGAAATAAACTAAAACTGATTTTATGGAAAAGGAATTTAATAAATACGAAAAAGTAAAAAAAACTCTTGGTAAAAATGTTGTTTTTTATTCATTCGGTAATGTTGATTATGTCAGGATTAAGCCTTTAAAATTTAAAGCTTCACAGTCTAAACTCTTAAAATTATATCAGAATAAATTCAGATTATGCATGAACTTCGTTTCCTTGATAAGGAAAAATCTGATTAACAAAATTTGGGCACCACAAGCTAAAAGGTTTGCTGTTCCAAAAAGAATTGAAGGATTACAGAAAAAGGCCAGAAGGATTACAGGTGCTGCTTATTTTTGTAAGATTAATTTAACAAGGTTTGAAGCCGGATTGGATTATATAGATCAGGATAAAATTTTAATTTCAGATGGTAGTTTAAGCTCGATTAAAAATCTGCATGTTAAGTATGATTCAACTGACAGGGATAAAATAATAGTAAGTTTTGAAGCTTTTATTGAGATTGATAAGGCTATGTTTAATCATTTTCTTGGCGTAATGGCAATAACAAATGATGAGTTTCACTTTTTAGATTTACCTGAAATAAATAGGAAATCGGGAGGGGGCGAGTTTAAAATTATTGGATTGAACGGCCAAAAGGTAAGGCTTCATTTCTACTTTCAAAACGAAAAGATGACTGAGTTTTCAAGAAGCAGTACTTTTTTATTATGTTGAAAATAAGGCAAATACAGCGATATGAATATTTTTTTATAGATTTTAATTATTAATTAGGAACTTGGTATTCATTTTATTTTTAAGAATTTATACAGGTTTGATTTAAATGAAAAAAAGGTTTTATACTTACATAAAATTGATTTAAGAATAAAAAGTAAGTATAAAACCTTTATTATTGATAATTGGGTTTAATTATCAGTTTATGAGTATCTTTTTAATTTCATAATAGTTATTGTCCTGTATTTTAAAAAGATAATATCCCTTTTCAAGTTCTGAAATATCTATATCAGAGTTTATGATGTTTCTGATAGTTCTGTCTAAAACCTTCTTCCCGCTTATATCAAAAACTTCAATTTTTAAATTTTCAGATTCTTTCTTTCTGTTTGAAATATTAATTTTATTGTTTGCTGGATTTGGATATAATGAGAAAAAAGATTCAGGTTTACTTAGTTCTTCAACTAAAACTTCTTCTTTATCAATTATTTTTAAGATACTACCATACCACCCGGCAGCAAAAAGTGTGTTTTCATCAATAAAGCATACTGAAAATAAATTGTTTACAGTTACGGGTGGTACTACAGTCCACTTCTTTCCGCCGTCAGTTGTTTTTAGTATAGTACCGTTATGCCCAACACAATAACCTTTATTTTTATTGAAAAACTGAATGCAATTAAGGCTGTTATAAGTATTTGTGGTTTGGGCCTGCCAAGTTTTGCCTCCGTTATCTGTATGAAGGATTACACCCCCCTGGCCACAGCACCATCCGGTTACAGAATCAACAAAACTAATGGAAAACAATCTTGTAGATGTTCCGGTTGTTCCTAAATTCCAATTTCTCCCACCATTAGCAGTTTTAAGATAAATTCCTTTATCTCCTACGATATAGCCAACAGAATCATCATCACAAAAATCAATTGAGTATAGATCCGTTTCTGTTCCAGATTCAACTTTATACCAGTTTTTACCTAAATTATTTGTACGGAATATTTCACCATACCAACCTACACATGTGCCTTGTTCTTTATTGATAAAATCAATATCATAAGAAAATTTGGCTTTATACTGGCCTTTCCAGGTTTTGCCTCCATTAGTGCTGATAAAGATGGTTGTATCCCTCATGCCGTTAGCAATCAGCAAAGTATCTTTATTCAAGGCATATACACCATTTATATAACCGGTATTTGGAACTTTAGAATGTTCCCAGGTTTCACCTCCATCAGAAGTTTTCATGAATGCAGACTGCTCACCAATCACAAAACCGTTTGATTTATTGGGAAAGCATATTGAAATCAGAGGAGGTATTTCACCACTTGATATTGGAATCCAGTTTTTGCCTGAATCTTCAGTCCGGGCGATAAAGCCTCCATGACCAACTATACAACCATGCACTGTGTCAGGAAAACTTATTGAAGTTAAGTTTCTGCTGTAAGCAACTTCATATTCTTGCCAAATAGTCCCACCGTCAATGGTTTTATAAACAGTTACTTCTTCTGAATTGTCTTCAGTGATTATCCATCCAGATTTTTTTGTAAAAAAATGGGCATCAATGATATTGTTAGAAAAATTGTTTGTGCTTGGAGTCTTAATATATGCTTGATTCCAATTTTTTCCGCCATCGTTGGTCGATACCCAAAATCCATATTTGCCGAAAAGAGAACCGTTTAATGAATCTGTGAAGGAGAGAGCATAAATATCTTTAGCAGAAGAAAATTGATCAACCCAGATATTTCCACCATCAGTTGTTTTAAAAGTTGCTCCTTTTGTCCCTACTGCCCAACCTGTTTTAGAATCGACAAACTGCATTTTAAGAATTGCATAATAGAAACTTACTGTAGGCAGAGTAGTATTTGAGAAGTTTTTACCTCCGTCAACAGTTTTAAATATAGCTTTATCACCCCCAATAAACCCGGTAGTCGAGTTTAAAAAATAAACACAATTAACATACGATGAAAAATTAGTTGTAAGAGCATTCCATGTTTTACCCCCATCAGTTGTTTTCAGAAGAGTTTTATCGCCCCCGGCCCAGCCTGTGTTTTTATCAACAAAAGAAACACTTTTTAAAGTGGCTGTAGTACCTGAAATTTGATTCTCCCAGGTTTTTCCACCATCTGTAGTTTTCATTATAGTTCCAAAAGCCCCAACTGCCCATCCTGTAGTAGCATCTACAAAAGATGTGCTGTATAGAGTATTACCGTGTAATAAAGGATTTTGCCAGGATATTATATCTTCAGCTTTTAAAGAAATAATTGAGATACAGAAAAATGAGAAAAGTAATAATCCATGTTTAAGTTTTGTTTTCATTTTGTTTGGATTTGGTTAATAATCAAGTCAAAATTAGTAAAATTGAATAAATAGAAAATGCGTTATATTGATTTTTATTTATGCGTAATTTGTGATTTTTAAATCATTTTAAGAGGGATTACTACAATTAATTTTTTTGATTTTTTATAGTGAATAATTCTTTATAAGCGGATATTTGCATATTTTACAAATGTTGAAAAGAAAAGCTTTCTGTTTTAGTAGTTTTGTTTTTATTGATTAATCTATGAAAAGATATTTACTTGTTTTAATATTGATTATAATCTGTTCCGGTTTGATGGCTCAAACTGGTAATCCTTTAAGTGGCACCGGCACTTCTGCTGATCCATATAGAATTACTAATCTGAATGATTTAAAATATTTAACTGAAAATAGTGTTCTCTGGAATTCGGTTTTCATTCAGACTGCTGATATAGATGTTTCAGCTTCCAGGGATTGGAACAATGGGGCAGGGATGATGTCAATTGGAAACGGAACAATAATATTCACAGGTTCTTATGATGGGCAGGGACATATCATTGAAGGCATTTATATGAACAGGCCTGCAGTAAACTTTACCGGTTTATTTGGTTATACTGAAAATGCTGTAATTCAAAATCTTGGTGTTGTCAATGTTGATATAACAGGAAACAATGCAGTCGGGGGTCTTGTTGCTCTTAATCAATCGATAGTGCGAAATTGTTTTAGTACAGGTAAAGTATACGGTGCTTTAAATACCGGCGGGTTTTCGGGTAGGAATGACCAATCATCGCTAACTGAAAATTGTTACACCAGATGCTCTGTTTACGGGACTCGTCAGGTGGGAGGATTTGTAGGCTACAATAATGGTTCATCAAGGATAAAAAACTGTTTCAGTAGCGGAAAAATTGAAGGGACAGGAGCTTTCTTCGGAGGGTTTATTGGTCTTGATAATAGTATTAAACCTGTTGAAAATTCATTTTGGGATATAGAAGTATCAGGTAAAACCGGCAGCAGTGATGGTATAGGACTAAATTCCGCAGAAATGAAATTCAGGAATACTTTCACAGAAAAGAGCTGGGATTTTAAGGTTGAACAGATTAATGGTTCTGGAGAAATTTGGAATATTGGCAATGGACGAAATGAGGGTTATCCATATTTAAACTGGCAGTATCCTGATGATAAGACACTAGCTTTTTTGGAGACTAGAGAAATATCAAATATAAAAACTACCACTGCAAGTTCGGGGGGGAATATTATTAATGACGGAGGCTCTTTTATTTTTAATAAAGGGCTTTGCTGGAGCGTAACTCCTTTCCCTGATACACTAGGTCAGAATACTTCTGATGGTGAAGGAAATGAGCCTTTTACATCTTTGGTTTCAGGATTAATTAATAATACATCCTATTATCTCAGGGCTTATGCAGTTAATGAATCAGGTATATCATACTCTCCTCAGGTGCTTTTTACAACTGCTTTTCTTGATGGTTCAGGTACTTCAGATGATCCGGTTATTATTTCAACGATAAATGATTTAAAGATGCTTTCTGAAAACAATTTTTTCTGGGATAAGCATATTATTCAAACAGAGAATATTGATGCCACTGAAACGAAGGAATGGAATGAAGGTAAAGGTTGGATGCCAATTGGTAATGTAATTAAAAGTTTTTCAGGGGTATATAATGGTATGGGACATTGGGTGAGCGGATTGTATATCTCTCGTCCGGAGGAAGACTATCAGGGTTTTTTCGGATGGACAAGCAAAGCTGTTTTGCAAAATCTGGGTATTAAAGACTGTGATATTAAGGGGAATAATTTTGTAGGAGGCATAACCTCTTTTAATGAATCTGATGTAAGTTGTTGTTTTTCAACAGGAAGTATTTCCGGTAATAATTACGTTGGATTACTGCTTGGTATGAACTATAATAATTCAGCTGTAAGAAATTGCTATAGCATTGGTAGTGTTGAAGGAAATGTTCAGGTTGGAGGTCTAATTGGATCAAACTTCAGTAAGACTATTACAGAAAATTGTTTTAGCTCAGGAAGAGTAAAGGGGGTAAGTTCTGTTGGAGGGCTTATAGGAAACAATACTTCAAATCTTATCAGCTCTTATTGGGATAATGAAGTTACAGGATCAGTATCAAGTAATGTGGGTGTGAAAAAAACAAAGGCTGAAATGTCTGAAAGGCAAACATTTATAAATGGAGGTTGGGACTTTAAAGGAGAAAGTAAAAATGGACTTGCAGAGATATGGAACATTGCCAATAACAGAAATAATGCGTATCCATATTTCAACTGGCAATATCCCGATGATCCTGTACTGGCATATATCACTACATCTGAAGTAAGTGAGATCACAATTTCTTCAGCTGTTTCAGGTGGTGAGATTATTTCTGACGGAGGATCAGAGATAACAGAATCAGGAATTTGTATTTCAACTACACCCAAGCCCGAATTAAATAGTTTTATTTCAAAGGGTGAATCAGAAAATGGGAAATTCATTTCTTCCCTTACTGATTTAGAGCGTAAAACCAAATATTATCTGAGAGCATATGTAATTAATGATGCAGGAGTATCATTCGGGAATGAAATAAGCTTTAATACTTTACTTTTAAATGGAAATGGAGTAGAGTCGGATCCTTATCTGATTTCAACCGCAGCAGATTTGAAAGTACTTTCCGAAAACAGTTCTTTATGGGATAAATATTTTATTCAGGAGAATAATATAAATATATCGGAATCAATATTTTGGAATGATGGTAAAGGTTTTATTTCAATTGGAAATTCAACGGTTAAGTTCAACGGAATATATGACGGTACAGGGCATATAATCGATAGTTTATATATCAATCGTTCAGAAGAAAGTTATGTTGGATTATTCGGATGGATTAACAATTCTTCTTTAAAGAATATCGGTTTAACAAATCTCAATATTAAAGGAAATTATGGGGTAGGAGGATTAGTTGGGAATAACTATAATTCAAATATAAGTTGTTGTTTTACAACCGGAATTATAAATAGCTCATCAAATGCAGGTGGTATTGGAGGCAGAAATTACAACTCGGTTATAGATAACAGCTATAGTAAGGCAGAAGTTAAGGGTACGGATTGTATCGGTGGATTGGCAGGAAACAACCTTAAGGAATCGATAATAAGAAATTGTTACAGCGCGGGGAAAGTATCCGGAGTGACAAACACCGGAGGACTGACAGGAGCAAACGGTGCAATAGTTTTAAATTCATTATGGGATATCGAAATTTCAGGGCAGAAATATAACAGTGGAGGGACAGGTTTAATAACTGATCAGATGAAATACCGACCTGAGTACCTTGAATCCGGCTGGGATTTTAAAGGAGAGATCGAAAATGGTGAGAATAATTATTGGAATATAAGCAGCAGTATTAATGATAATTATCCGTTCTTAAATTGGGAATATCCAATGGAAGCTGTAGTTGAGCTTCCTGAGATATTAACATCTGAAGCGATAGAAATTACAACTGAGTCAGCAAAAGTTGCAGGAGAATTAATTTCAGACGGAGGTGCAGAAATAATTGAAATGGGGATTTGCTGGGGAATTGAAGTTCAACCATCTTTAATTGACTCAGTTAAATATTCAAAACAAGAAAAGGATGATTTTTCATTCTTTATTAATGGATTAAAGGATAGTACAACTTATTTTTTCAGAACATTTGCAAGAAATCTTGCAGGATTGGTATATGGTGATGAGCTTTCATTTACTACTGAGAAAATTAAAAATGACACTGTTGGAATTGCTGAATTGATTAATCCTGAAAGGATAAATATATTAAAAAGGGATAACAACATAATTATCTCAGGTACAGAATTATCAGGTGGTTTAGTTCAGTTAGCCGATATTACAGGAAGAGTTCTTTATAGCATAAAAGCTGAAAGTTTAATTCTTGAAATTCCCTTTAACAGGAAAGGATTTTACATTGTCAGCATATTAAACAAAAAGGGCAGATTATTCTCAAAAAAGATAAGGATAGATTAACTTCTATAATAGTGGTTTACCGGAGTTAAGATTTTAAATAGTTAAATAAAAAAAGGGACTTTAATTAGTCCCTTTACATTTTATTTTTCCCTGTACCAGGTTTGTGTTCTGTAAAGAAAAGCTATGTAACCTCTTACGTGAAGAATATCAGGATTCTTTTCATCAACCCAAATTTTCACATCGTAATATTTACCATTGTCAGGATCAAGGATTCCTTTATCGCCCGACCATTTACCGTCTACTAATGATAATCCGTTGATTATCTGCATTCCTTTGATTTTTTTATCCTTTAAATGATCTTTACATTCATCGCATATTGGATCATAATTTGGATCTTCATTATAAAATCCTACAACATGACCGTAGAGCTTACCGTCTTTCTTGCTTATTTCAACTGTTGATTTAGCTTTTTCAGTGGCATCATCAATCGTTTTCCATTTTCCGGTTATATCACCGGCTTTAGCTGTTCCAATAAAAAAGACAGCTAGTAAAATAATCAAAAATGATTTTCTCATATTTCTTTAATTATTATGTATTTGAAGAATAAAAAAAACAATTTTTTTCCAATAAGAATCTTCTAATATTATAAAACATTAAAAAAACAGGTTTTTGAGCTCTTTTTTATTGAACTTTTGATAATTCGCGACTAATATGCATTTTAAGTTCATTAAAAGAATCTTCATCATAACCGATTGTATTTCTTATGACTTTGCCATTTCTGTCGATAAGATAGCTTCTGGGTATATATTGTTGTGCAAACAAACTGAAGATTGATTTATCCTTATCACCGGCAGCAGGGAAGGTGTATTTATTATTTTCAATAAATGACTTTACTTCAGAGTTGTCATGCCCTCTTCCAATAACTAAGAGTCGGAAATTGTCATTGGTTTCATATATATTCCAAATATCATTCTGAATATGAGGTAATTCCTCAAGGCAAGGTTTGCACCAGGTGGCAAAAAAGACAATCAATGTTAATTTCCCTTTATAGTCGGAAATTGAAACTTCTTTATTGTCTGTTAATTTTAAGCTAAAATCAGGAATCTTATTTCCTTTTTTAAGAATATCAGTTTCTTCAGGTTCGATAGCAAATGAGATGTCGAAGAAAATTAATAAAATGCTTAGTAATGTGATTATTCGCATCTAAATTTGTTTTTGTTTTTATAAAGTTTGCATTGTAATAAATAAAGCAATAATTTTTGAGACTTTTAAAGATTTAATA
>JAGODU010000159.1 GCA_017998095.1 Prolixibacteraceae bacterium
CCTCAGAGTTGTTATTGCACTTCAAACTGCTGATGCTTTTAGCATTGCTACTCCTGCAGACTGGAGGCCGGGTGATGAAGTAATTGTTCCTACAGCAGGTTCTTGCGGAGTTGCAAAGGAACGAATGGAAAGTAAAGATCAAATGAAATGCTACGACTGGTTCTTCTGCACAAAAGAATTGCCTGAAAGTAAGATTATGTCCGAAATAAAGAAGAAATAGTTTTATTGGTTGTGCTATAAAAATAAAGGCTGTCTGATATGACAGCCTTTATTTTTATATTTATTATCAGAAAATTGAATTTAAAACTCAAGAACAAGCACATAATCATCTCCATCCTTCTTATTTCCAGGTGGATTGAATGTAATATTTGAACCTGAACTAAAACCCCCAATCTTTTCTTTCTTTCCGTCACGAGGATTATACCAGAATGCAACTATTTTACTGGCATTTAATTTTTTAAAATCAACACTTATATCTCTGCCATTATGAGTGTAGAATAAAGCAAAGTTTTTCCCTTTAAGGACAGTTATATAATCATATTTTTCACCGTTAATTCCTGATAAAAGATATTGTGCGGGTTCAGCTTCTGAAAATGAATATGTTTCCATAAGCTTTTTAAGATATTTCATTTGGCAGGCACCCGGATCGTTTAATGCTTCTTTCCATGTCTTTTTTACTCCATAGGCAGGATTTTTATCATTTTCTTTATGAAATTGCATAATTGCATTGTTGCCGTATGTAAAACCACATGCACCAGATAAAACCGACCAATAAGCATATCTTCTTATATCATCGTCAGTCCAGTAAGGTTGAGAAGGATCGTGCAAGCCTTGCGGAATTCCTTCATAAGAAGGTTCACCATCAAGTGTTGGCTTTATAGGAATCTTATTGTAATCGTCACAAACATACTTCCAGTTGTCTTCTCCGTAGCATAAACCTGTTGTGTCCTGATTATATCTTCTATGTCCAGATTGAAACATGTTGAAATCAAGCCAATTTTCATTATGAAACCATTCAGAAGATTTAGTTCTGCCAAACGGATGAAAAGAAACAAGATGTTCCGGACAAACACTCTTTAAAGTATGTCCAATCTTTTTCCAGGTTTCAGTTGAATCACTTCCTTTAATGTCGCCTCCGTTTAGCCAGATGACGTTTGATTTGGACTTATACCTTTCAGCAAGCCACCGGATATAATTTAAGGCTTGATTTTGCGATACATTTCCGCTCTTTATATTTGATCCCCATACTGGAACGAGTGCCATATAAAGACCTTTTTTCCGGGCAGTTTCAATAATAAAATCAACATGGTCCCAGTAATCGTACTGGATACTGTCAATAAAAGAAGAGCCTTCAGTCAACAGAGGTTGGTTTGCCTCACAATTTACAAGAGCTGAATCACCATAAACGTTTACAGCTTTTTTTACATCATGAAGAACCATAACCTGAATAACATTAAAACCTTTTTGCTTTCTGTCTTCAAGGTATAATTCAGCTTCTTCGCGAGTTAGTTTTGAAAAAAGCAGCCATCCGGTATCGGCAAGCCAGAAGAAGGGGTTATTGTCTTTGCCAATAATAAACCTTCCACTATCAGAAACCCTTATATTACAAGGTTCGCCGGCATTCTTAAATGCACTGCATGACATGCCGGGGATTAAAAAAGCAAAACAGATATATTGTATTATTTTCACTTTAATGTATTTGAGTTCAAATTAAAGGTACTGAGTTTTATTATCTTTTAAAGAATTTATTTATAAAACATATAGTGTTTAAATAGAAGTTCTTTTCATCAATAAATTTTTAAAGGGAGACAAACTTATACTTACATAATAAGAAATAATAAATTTGGTTATATTATTTAAAAACTTATGCTTCAATTATTATTTAATTGAGAATTTCAAATGTTTGAAGCGACTTGTTGATATTAAAATTTTCAAATAATCTACTAAAAAATAAAAAGACGTTTTAGTTGATTATAAAAAATATCTTAAATTGCTTTTAAAACCAAATTAAGATTGAAATTAAGTCTAATTATGAATCTTTTATAAAATCATGAAAAAAATATTTATACTCCTTATTCTCACTAGTCTTTTGCTGTCAGCAGCATACTCACAGGTGAGTCAGACAATAAATGTCAATAATGCAGGACAGTTGTCTTCGCTGCTTACAGCAAATCAAAAAAGCACAGTAACAAATTTAAAGCTTACGGGCAATATAGATGCCAGGGATTTTAAGACTATGAGAGATGATATGCCTGTGCTTTCTGTTGTAGATTTAAGTGGAATAACAATTAAAGCTTATTCAGGAACCGCAGGAACATATTCATACCATACTGATTTTGCTGATAACCAGATTCCTGAAAGGTCATTCTGCTATGAGTCAGGATATGGTAAACTGACGATTACGGCTGTAACATTACCTTCGTCAATAACTTCAATAGGTAAATTTGCATTTCGTGGGACAAAAGGATTGGCTTCAATAACAATACCATCCTCTGTTTCTTCAATTGCAAATAATGCTTTTCTTGAAACACCTGCTATTATGGTTGTAGAACAAGGAAATCAATATTATTCCAGTCTTGATGGTGTATTGTTCAATAAGGATAAAACCATATTAATTCAAGCACCTACATCAAAAACAGGAAGCTATAGCATACCGGCAACTGTTTTAACAATAGGAGAGTTAGCTTTTTCAAAATGTGAAAAAATAACCTCTGTTGTTTTTAATAATGCTCTTGTTACAATTGAAGATTATGCTTTTAACGATTGCTATGGTTTGAGCTCATTGAATTTACCTTCAAAGTTAGAAACAATAGAGGCCAGTGGTTTTTATTTTTGCAAGAATTTAACATCAATTTCAATTCCTGCATCAGTTAAAACAATTGGCACAAGTGCGTTTACTTTATGTACAGGCAATGTCATTGTTGATCCGGGTAATCAAAATTATTCAAGTACTGATGGGATACTATACAACAAGAATAAAACTGTATTAATTCATTATCCTCTTGACAGGAATGGAAGCTTTGTAATCCCTAATACTGTAACTGAAGTTGGTCACGAAGCTTTTTATTCTTGTGAGAATCTTACTGGTATTACTTTCCCTGCAGGTTTAAAACATATACAGGACAGAGCTTTTATGTTTTGTAAAAATATACCTTCAGCAGATTTACCTAAAGGTATACTTTCGATTGGATATCAGGCTTTTGAGCAATGCGATGCACTCACTTCTTTTATTTTTCCTGAGGGAGTTCAAGATATTAGCTCTAACGTGCTTTATTCATGTGCGAGCATGAAGTCAATCACTCTACCATCGTCAATTACGTTTATTGGAGATCAGGCATTTGCAGGTTGTACAAAATTAACATCACTGACCGTATATAAAACGACACCAGTTGATATGACTGACTGGGAATCAGACGATGCCTTCCAGTATATTCCGAAGGATAAATGTACTCTTTTTGTTCCGTTTGGATCAAAATCAGCTTATTCAAAAGCTTTTCAATGGAAGGATTTTACAAGTATAACTGAAATGCCCGGGATATTTCCTTCTACTTTAATTGTGAAATTTAATAATAAAGCAGGACAGAAAAAGATTTATCTCGCTTCAAGTGCAGCATGGACTTCGGTTTCAGATAAATCATGGTTGAAAATAAATCCTGCATCAAAAAGTACAAGCGATTCTGTAAGTTTTACAGTTGAAGAAAATCCGGGGGCAATGAGGTCAGCTAAGGTTACATTTAGCTCTGCAGGACAGTCGGATAAAGTTGTTGAGGTTTTCCAATATGGTTTTGCTGAATATACAGTGACAGCCGGAAATCTTAAAAATATTATTGGTAGCAGCCTGGCTGAGATTTCAAAACTTAAGCTGTCAGGTACTATTGATACAAGAGATTTCAAGACAATGAGAGATGAAATGCCACTCTTGTCGGAAGTGGATTTGAGCAATGTATTAATTTTAGCATATTCGGGGACTGAAGGTACTTACGGTGATAAACAATATGATTATTTATCAAATGAAATTCCGATTAATGCTTTTGCTGATTACTATCCTTATAAAAACAAAATTACTACAATCATCCTTCCATTGTCAATAACTTCAATAGACAATTATAGTTTTTATAATTGCAGAGAGTTGACTTCAATAGGAATTCCTTCTTCAGTTACTGCTATTGGATATAGTGTGTTTTTTAATTGCGATAAATTAATTTCTTTGACCAGTAACTCTGTAAAACCAATCAATTTAGAAAATTATACATATCCTTTTGAGGGAGTAAATAAAACGAACTGCACATTATACGTTCCGTATGGTTCTAAAACCTTATATCAGGCAGCTGAGCAATGGAAGGAATTTACAAACATCGTTGAAATGCCCGGTATGTATCCTTCAGAATCATCACTGATATTTGGTGGATCAGCAGAGACGAAAGTGATTTCTGTTGCTTCTTCAGTATCATGGACTGCACAATCAGATAATAGCTGGCTGACAATTAATCCATCCAGTGGCGGGGCAGGGATTACTCAGGTTTCATTGCTTGTTTCAAAGAATCCCAATGATGGTTCTCGCAAGGCAAAAGCCACATTTAAGGCTAGTGGCTATGATAACAAAACAGTTGAGGTAACTCAGTTTAACGCTGTTAATGTTGTTGCAGGAGAACTGAAGAATATACTTGGAAGCCAGGCCGGAGTTATGACATCGCTTAAACTTATTGGTACTATTGATGCAAGAGATTTTAAAACAATGAGGGATGATATGCCTTTACTTACTGAAATCGATTTAAGCGAGGTGACAATACTTAGTTATAAAGGTGAAGGAGGCACGAATCCATATAGCAGTTCAACAACTTCATACTCTGCGAACTCCATCCCTTCATATGCTTTTAACAATATCCAATCAAACGAGAGGGAATCAATACTTGAATCTATAATTCTTCCAAATTCAATAACAAGCATTTCATCTGAATCCTTTTATTACTGCGATAAACTAAAATCTATTATAATTCCACCATTAGTGAGAACGATCGATAACGAAGCGTTTATGAATTGCTTCTCCATGAGCTCAGCAACCATTCCTGCTTCAGTAATTTCTATTGGAGAAAAAGCTTTTGCCAAAAATTCATGTTTCATTACTGTAGATGCGGACAACATGAATTATTGCAGTGCTGAAGGAGTTTTATTCAACAAAAATAAAACAAGACTTCTCCATGCTCCGACTTCTTTAACCGGTAATTATATTGTTCCACAAGCTGTAACTTTAGTAGGCGACTTTGCTTTTTCCAATTGTAGTTTAATCACTTCATTAACATTTCCCGATAATTTAGAGACACTTGCTATTAGTTCATTATCTGATTGTAAAGGTTTGACTTCATTTACAATACCCGGAGCAGTTAAGTTTATTGGTCATTATATCTTTCAAGGAAGTGATAAAATTACTTCACTAAATGTTAATGGTTCAATACCTCTTGACTTAACTAAATCATTTGACGTATTTGGAGGTATCAACAAGCAAACCTGCATATTAAATGTGCCTTACGGCACCGGTGCAGCATATCGTAATACTGAACAATGGAAAGATTTCCAAAATATTAAGGAAGCAGCTTCCGGGTTTAGTATTGATGCCCGCTCTATGTCAATGCCTTCTGCAGGGGGAGAAATCACAGTAAATGTTAAAGCTAATGTACAATGGTCAGCTGTTTCAGGAGAAAATTGGCTGACGATTAGTTCTGCTTCCGGTTCCGGAAATGGTTCCTTCAAAATCAAGGCTACTGCAAATCCAGGATATTCAAGGATGGCACGGGTAATTGTTTCTTCTTCCGGTCAAAGCAATCAGGTGATTGATGTTGTTCAGGGCTCCGGATTGCCGGCAATGGTTTTAGGAGTAAAAAATGACGGTTCAGAGCCTGTAATTTGCGACAATCTTACAAATATAATGACAGGCGACAAATGGGGATATTTTATGATTAAACCTGCTCAAAGCGGTTTTTATACTTTTTCCACAATTTCAGGAACCGATACTTATGGAATACTTTATGACAATTCTTACAAGTTGTTGAATAACAGGAATGATTTTATATTTGACGATTTCGAATTTTCTTATTATTTGACACAAGATAAACACTACTATATTGTGATAAAAAACTACGATGGGAGTAGTGTTGAAGTATTAATGAATATTTCCGGAGGAAGTCTTTTAGAAATGTGGGCTGATAAAACTCAACTTGCATTTCCTGCAAAAGCAAGTTCCGATACTATTGCCGTAAATGCAAGTTCAAGTACGGTCTGGACGTTAAGCTCAGATCAATCATGGCTGACAAGCAACAAAAATAGTGGAACTGGAAAGGCAGATATTATTCTAACTGCTACCGAAAATAAAACTGCAAGTACCAGAACAGCAATTGTTACAATTACCACAACTGATAATACAAAACAGATAATTACTGTAACTCAATATACCGGAGATGCTTCAATTTCAGTATCTTCAAATAATGTTCTATTATCTTCTGCATCAGGTTCCGGTGCAAGTGTGAATATAACTTCCAATGTAAATTGGGTAGCTGTTTCAGACCAATCGTGGCTTGTTGTTAGTCCGGGAACAGGAGCAGGTAATGGTACACTGAGTTTCAATGCTTCAGAAAATTACTCAGATGAAAGAACTTGTAATGTAACATTAACAGCTCAGGGGCTACCTTCTATAATAATAACAGTTACTCAGGGAGCCGGAAATACAAATGGGTTTGACTTAAAAGCTTCAAATGCATTTATTCCAAAAATTAATCCTACAGTTGTAGAAAATTCATTTAAAGTTACAGGAGTTGAAGGAGAATTAACAGTGACTGTTTATGATGTAAATGGCAAACGAATTTTCGAAAGAAAAGTAATTGCAAGCGACGATATCTCAGCTGCAGAATTAAAAGAAGGGCTGTATATTGTTTTAATCGAAAATATTGAAAACAGGGCGCTTATTAAGATGATAAAGAAGTAAAAGAATAAGCATATACGGATATAAATAAGAATTGACATATCTAAAAACATCAATGTATATATCGTTTTATTAATCTAAATTTATAACTTTATCTTATCCGTTTAATTTAATAAGAATTGCCATGAAAAAGGGTGTCATTATTGTGATTGTCTTATTGTGTGCATTTACTATTGTAAAAGCACAGGATACTATACAAGGATTTATTTTTCCGAAGGATGGATCAGTTATCTGGCAGCATGAATTTACCACTCAGGAAAGGATGGATGATCTGTTCAATTCAATTATTGAGAATAGGGTAGTGACTGAATATGAAATCTTTGGAAATCATTTATCAGGTATAATGCCTCAGATATCAGCAAGATATGAGTTAGCAGGATTTAAGAAGATAAAGACGCCAAATTATATTTTGGCATATGATTGTACTGCAAATGTTCTTATACAATATAAACCCGGAAAATACAGGGTTACGCTTCATCGGATAAGGATGGTTAATAATGGTTCAGATTATAGTTTTACTAATCCAATAAACCTTTTGGAAGATTATGCTTTGAATAAGAAGGGTGTTTCAAAAGCTTTCAGAAAGTCGTCAGCTTATATTTTGAACACAACGTTTGTAGATTATTTTAGTAATATCAAGCTGTTTGATGATGAGTGGTAGTAATCAAATAAGACATTTATATAAAAAAATCAGGTTCTAAGAACCTGATTTTCACCGAGCGGGAAAAGGGATTCGAACCCTCGACCCTCAGCTTGGGAAGCTGATGCTCTACCCCTGAGCTACTCCCGCTTTTTTGTGCCGCTAAAATATAAAAACTATTTTATTTGACATATCAATCTTCAGAGAAATGAATAAGCATATCGCGATATTCATTAAATATTTTTGATTTGGAGAGGAAACCTAAATATTTACCGTTTTCAATTACAGGCAGGTTCCATGCTTTTGTTGAACTGAACTTTTTCATCACGTTTTCCATGGAATCTTTTGTGTAAACATACGCCGGTGGTGAAATCATAATATCTCTCACAAAAGTATTGTCGTACATTTCATGATTGAAAATTATGTGGCGGATGTTTTCCATTATAACAACCCCAATAAGCTTATCATCATTATCTAAAACCGGAAAGATATTTCTTTTTGATTGAGGTACTATCTTAACAAACTCACGCAATGAATAATCTTCTTTTATTTTAACGAATTCTGTTTCAATCAATTTATTGATATCTAACATTATTAAAACATTCTTGTCTTTATGATGAGTGAGAAGCTCACCTCTTTGTGCAAGCCTTTTTGTATAAATAGAATGTGGTTCAAAAATTTTAATTGTAAGATACGAAATTGTTGCTGTTACAATTAAAGGCAAAATTAAATCATATCCTCCCGTTATTTCCGCAATAAGGAATATGGCTGTCATTGGGGCATGCATTACTCCGGCCATAACTCCCGACATTCCTGCAAGCGAAAAGTTACTGATAGGCAAATCGAGCTTGAAGACCTGATTTAATAAGCTTACAAGGAAGAATCCTGATATACAACCCATCATAAGTGATGGTGCAAAAATACCTCCTACACCGCCGGCACCATTGGTGGCAGCCATAGCTACAACCTTAAAGATGAGCAGCAGAAACAGCAAGGCAAAGAAAATCATGCTGTCTGACGGTATATCAGTAAAAAATGAATGTTTGAAAAGTTCATCGCCTTTACCAAACAGGATTGTATTTATTGTGTTGTAACCTTCTCCCCATAAAGATGGAAATATTAAAATCAAAAGCGAAAGGATAAATCCTCCTATCAAAATTTTATTAGTAGTTTTCTTTATTCTACCGAATATTTTCTCAATAAATAATGTCATTCTGGTAAAATATAAAGAAACTAATCCACAGAAAATTCCAAGTATTATATAGAAACCAATATTTTCAACTGAAAAGGCATGATCAAGATGAAATGATAATAAAACAGCATCTCCCATTAAAAAATAAGTGAGAGTTGTTGCTGTAACTGCTGAAATCATAAGTGGAATAAGGGAGGCAGTTGTTAAATCAATCATTAGTACTTCAATTGTAAACAGCATTCCCGCCAATGGAGCTTTAAAAATGCCGGCTATTGCTCCTGCTGCACCACAGCCTACCATTAATGTAATTTGCCGGTAATTGAGCTTGAAAAACCTTGCCAGGTTAGAACCAATGGCAGATCCGGTCAATACAAC
>JAGODU010000016.1 GCA_017998095.1 Prolixibacteraceae bacterium
GTGTTTATTTGTTCACTTTTTTTCCTGTTTTTTAACGCATATTCCCAGAATATAAAAGAAGTTGACGGAATATATTATTCTGTTACCAGACCGTATACAGGGGATTTTAAAAACTTCTATGAAAATGGCAATATAAAAATTGAAATGACTTTGATTGATGGAATGAAAGACGGAATAGTCAAAGTTTATTTTGAAAACGGGGAGTTAAATGAAATAAGATCATACAAAAAGAATATAATGCATGGCGACTGGATTACATATAATGAAAATAAGATTAAGGTTGCAGAAGCACATTATGTTGATGGAAAAAAAGATGGGAAATGGTATATCTGGGATGAAACAGGAAAGTTAATATACGAACTTGAATATACGCTTGGAGAGAAGACAGGTATATGGAAAAACTACGATAACGCAGGGAAATTAATTAAAGAACGTAACTATTCAGAAGATATTAAGCAAGAGTAACTACGTTGAAATTTGTAATACAATTGTAATTATAGCTTAACAGCATTTTAACAGTATAGGTATATTTTTGATCTTGAATTAAAAATGAAAACAAATGAAAAAGTTAGCATTAAGCCTTGCAATATTATGTGTAGTTCTTACATCAAATGCGAAAAATAAAAATGAAAATTCTGAGGCAATAGACAAAAAAATACCAGCAATTCAAATTAGTGGTAATGTAATTGACAAAGATTCGAAAGAAGCGTTAGTTGGGGTTGAAGTTAAAATTGAAGAGTTGAATATGAAAACCTATACAGATTTCGATGGAAAATTCTCTTTCAGAAACTTGAAACCCGGAGAATACAACATCGTTGCTTCTTATATATCATACGAAAAAAACACTATCGAACTACCAATTGAAGATAAGGAGAATAATCTTATATCAATAAAACTTGAGTCATCAAACTAACCACTTTCGCTTTATATTAAACAGTTCAATAAATCATTAAGCAGGTATGGTAATCCTGTTTTATATTTAAGATTGATCGACCGCTCCCTGGGGGGCGGTTTTTCTAATTCAGTATTACAGTTTCTCCTGCTTTAGGTTTAAGCTTAACTGATTTGCTATTATACTTAACCTTCAATTGATTTCCCTTAAGAGATTTTACTGAAGCGGAAACAACTTTTCCTTCATCCCATTCAATAGAAAATTCAAAGGCTCCTCTTGCCTTCAATCCTGTTACCTTACCTTTATTCCATGCAAGGGGTAAAGCAGGAAGAAGAGATATTTCATCATCCTGACTTTGAATCAGCATTTCAGCAATAGCAGCAGTAGCGCCGAAATTACCATCTATCTGAAAAGGAGGATGAGTATCGAAAAGATTAGACAAAGTTGATTTTCTGAGAAGTTCAAGCATGTTTTCGTAAGCTTTTTCACCATCACCCAGACGGGCGAAGTAATTAATAATCCATGCCCTGCTCCATCCGGTATGTCCGCCTCCGTTTGCAAGACGGTAGTCTATAGTCTTTCGTGCAGCAGCAGCAAATTCAGGTGTTTTGGCAACACTGATTTCATTGCCCGGATATAAGCCATATAAATGAGAAATATGTCGGTGTCCGGGATCCTGTTCCTTAAATTCTTCAGTCCATTCCATTATTCTTCCGTCACTTCCAATTCTCAATGGACTTAGTTTTTTTAATATCTTTTCAAGTTCTTTTTTATACTTTGCATCAGTCTTCAGAACACTTGCAGCTGAAATAGTATTTTTTAAAAGTTCCCTTGTGATAGACATATCCATTGTAGGTCCCATGGTTATATTAGAGATTTTGCCATCGGGAGTAATAAACTTATTTTCAGGAGAACTTGAAGGACCTGTAACAAGGTATCCGGTTTTAGGATCAGCAGTCAGGTAATCAACAAAGAAGAGAGAAGCTTCCTTTAGAACAGGGTAATTCTTTTTAAGAAATTCCAGATCTCCTGTAAAAAGATAATGTTGCCATATATGCTGGCAGCACCAGGCTGCGCCCATTGGCCACATCCCCCATTCAGCCTTTCCTTCAGCGGTTGTCCAGTACCAAATATTAGTATCATAGTGGGCCATAAACCCCCGGCTGTTATACATCTCCTTTGCAGTGATTCTTCCTCTTGGTCTTAAGCTGTCGATCAAAGCAATAAAAGGAAGGTGACATTCAGAAAGGTTTGTAACTTCAGCAGGCCAGTAATTCATTTGGATATTAATATTAATATGATAGTCGGCACTCCATGGAGGAACAAGGCCATCAGCCCATATTCCCTGTAAATTTGTTGCCAGATCACCAGGACGTGAACTGCTTATCAGCAGATATCTGCCAAAATTGAAGTATGTTTCAATAAGATCATTGTCTTCCCCACCCTTTTTTACTGATTCAAGTATAGCATCTGTTGGAATATCGTTATCATCATTACCACCGAGATCAAGTTTAACCCTGTCATAATATTTCAGATAATCAGCAATATGATCTTCTTTAATCTTGCCATAATCTTTTCTAAGTATTCTGAATAAAGTTTCATTGCATTTTATCTTTGGATCATCTCCCCAATAGTTTGTTGAAGCAGTAAGATAGAATACAACAGAATCAGCATCAGAAACAATAATGCTATCACCTTTGGTAATCATCTTACCTTCAAAAGGAACAACTTTCAAAATAGAATAATAATTAACCCCCGGATTAAGGTCTTTAACATCAACATCTCCTGCAGTAACTCTTCCTGACATCAATATCTTATCCTTTTCAGCAATAATGGAAGCATCTTTCTTACGGGTCAAACGGGAGCTCAGATTGACAGCCCCATCTTTGTTACTTTTTACTTTGATTACAAGAACCTGATCGGGAGCAGAAGAAAAATACTCTCGGGTAAAGGTTGCTCCATCGGCTTTATATGAAACAGTTGCAACTGCTTTACTAAGGTCTAGTTCACGGGAATAGTCGGAAATATTCTTACCATGTTTCATGTTAATGTAAAGATCACCGAGGGTCTGGTACATGTTCCAGTTGCCATTACCCATAAAATCACGTTCAGTAATTTCCTGAGCCTTTGCATATTCACCTTCAAAAAGAAGCTTGCGGATTTCCGGGAGATATTGATGTGCACCCGGTTTATCAGTGAATTGTTCACGACTGCCAGTCCATAATGATTCTTCATTCAACTGAATCCTTTCCCGTTTAACATCTCCGAAAACCATTCCACCTAATCGGCCATTGCCAATTGGAAGAGCATCTTCCCAAACATTAGCTGGTTGTTTAAACCATATTTTATCAGAAGCAAATGATGCTGAAGCAAGCATAAGGAAAACCAGAAGAGAAATAATATTTTTCATCCTTATTAAATTTGAATTTTAAGGTCAGTAAGAAAATTAATATCCACAAATTTAAAATAAATACTACGTCTTATACAGATTAAAATGTCTCGTAAAAGTGTAATAAAAGAGAAATAAAAAAAGAGCCGGACAATAATGAACGGCTCTTTAGGTCTATTTAATAAAATCCTAGCGATTGAACAAAAGCTCACGATATTTAGGTAATGGCCATAATTCATCATCAATAATCAACTCAAGAGAATCGATATGATGCCTTATATCTTCAAGGTAAGGTCTGACAGTCTCGTCGTATGCATAAGCTTTTTCCCTGCCATCCTCGATAACATTAGCTACTTTTCGTGCTTCAATCATTTTTTCAACCTTAGCTTTAATTGAATTGACATGCAAGGATATTTCCCTGATAAGATCCATTCTGTTGCCTGCCAACTCTTTATATTCATCGCCAAATGCTTCTTTCAATGCACATATATTTTTAGCAAGCTGAGTTTGGTATTTCATTGCAGTAGGAACAATATGGTTTAAAGCAAGGTCACCAAGAACACGGGCTTCAATTTGAATTTTCTTGGTAAACTTTTCAAACTCAACTTCTAATCTTGCTTCTAGTTCTTTTTCATTAAATACGCCCATGCTTTTGAACAATTCTTTTGATTTTTCAGATACAAAAGCTTCAAGAGCTTTAGGAACGCAGGTAATATTTGTCAATCCTCTTTTTTCAGCTTCTTCAACCCATTCCTGACTGTAGCCATTACCATCGAAGCGTATTGGCTTACATTTGGCAATATACTTTTTCAGAACCTGGAAAATAGCTTCATCCTTTTTTAGACCCTTTTCAATAATTGCATCAACATCTATTTTAAATTCCCTCAACTGAGCAGCAACAGCAGTATTCAATGCAATCATAGCAGAACCTGAGTTTGCAGAAGAACCAACAGCACGGAATTCGAACCTGTTACCTGTAAAAGCAAAAGGTGAAGTTCTGTTTCTGTCAGTATTATCGAGAAGAATTTCAGGAATCCTTCCTATATCAAATTTGAGTGAAGTCTTTAGTTCAGGAGTCATCTTACTGTCAGTCACATTGTGTTCAATAAGGTCAAGCATTTTATTAACTTCAGAACCAAGGAAAGCCGACATTATAGCAGGAGGCGCTTCGCTTGCCCCCAGACGATGAGAGTTATTGGCATTCATAATAGAAGCCCGAAGAAGGTCCTGATGCTTATATACTGCCATTAAAGTGTTCACGACAAAAGTCAGAAACTGAAGGTTTCCTTTTGGATTTCTCCCCGGTGAATATAAAATAACACCAGTATCGGTTGACAAAGACCAATTGTTGTGCTTACCTGATCCATTAATTCCTGAGAAAGGTTTTTCGTGTAAAAGGACTTTGAAATTATGCTTGCGGGCAGTTTTCTCCAGAAGGTCCATAATCATCAGGTTATGGTCATTTGCAAGGTTACATTCCTCGTAAATAGGAGCCAGTTCAAACTGATTAGGAGCTACTTCGTTATGACGGGTTTTAAGTGGGATACCTAATTTATAGGCTTCATTTTCAACATCACGCATAAAATTACCAACACGTTCAGGGATTGAACCGAAGTAGTGGTCTTCCAGCTGCTGATCTTTAGCTGAAGAATGTCCCATGAGTGTACGTCCTGTAAGGGCTAAATCAGGTCTTGCCTGAAATAATGCATCGTCAATCAGGAAATATTCCTGTTCCCATCCAAGGTTAGCAATAACTTTCGTAACATTTTTATCAAAATACTGGCATACTTCCACTGCTGCTTTGTCAACTGCATTCAGGGCTTTCAAAAGAGGAGCCTTATAATCAAGAGCTTCTCCTGTATAAGAAATAAAAATAGTAGGTATACAAAGAGTTGTTCCGACAATAAATGCCGGAGAAGAAACGTCCCATGCAGTATATCCCCTGGCTTCGAAAGTTTGGCGTATACCTCCGCTTGGAAATGAAGAAGCATCGGGTTCCTGCTGAGCAAGAAGCTTTCCGGAGAAACCTTCAACAACGCCACCTGTTTCATTAAGATCAATAAAAGCATCATGTTTTTCTGCAGTACTGTCAGTCAATGGCTGGAACCAGTGGCTATAGTGAGTTGCACCATTTTCAATAGCCCATGATTTCATTCCTGCAGCAACTCCATCAGCAAGTTTACGGTCAATGGTTGTTCCGTTATCGATAGCATCAGCAACGGCTTTAAAAGCATCTTTAGACAAGTATTTCTTCATTTTCTCCCTGTCAAAAACCAACATACCATAGTAGTCGGATGTGAGTGGAGAAACTTTAGTTACTTCCAGAGGTTTTCTGTCAAGTAATTTTTCAAAAGCAATCAAACGAAAAGTAGCCATATAAGTATATTTTAAAATTTAGATATTATCAACACTGATTTATTTTATTTAAAAAAACAGGAAGGATGAAATGTTTTTATATAATCAAATGTATACTTTTTTAAAACAGATATCTTTTTTTAGGGGGTATTTTTATTTTTTTATTTAATTTCTTAATATTATTTCACATTTTAATACCATCAATACATGTTGACCCCCATTTTTTAAGTTTCATTTAATTTATTTCAATTTCTATACTAATTTAATTTATACACTAAATCTGTGTAATGAAATATTCCGGTCAAATAAATAGCAAATAGCCACCTAAAAGTGTTGTTAATAAATGAATTTCAGATATATTGAATATTTTAATATTTTTGATGAAAATCTACTAAACAGCTTAAACTATTGGAAACCTTAAAATGAAGAAAATTCTCCTTTCAACAATATTACTCTTTTTAATTTTGATTGCTTACGGAGGAGAAAAAGAATATTTATCGCGAAGAATAGAAATTTTAATCGACAGCCTTGATCCTTCTCTTCCTGTAATAGAACCAATATTTGAGGAATTAATAAGTGATGTATCTATTTGCAAAGGTCCCGGACATACATATTTTCTCTCCGGAACAACCGGAGACAAAGAAGGTGTCAATAAAGGAATTAAAGTATGGTCTTCCAGAGATTTAAAAAACTGGACACTGATTGGCAATAATGGTTTTGTTTGGACCTTTGATGATAATGGGAATTCATGGCAGAAAGAAATTACAGATTCATACGGAATAAAGAAAAGAGCGATAATTGCTCCAAAGATTCATTTTTTGAAAAATAACTTCTGGATTACCTATACAGTATCTAATTCAAACAAGTCAGGTATTTTAAAAAGCACCTCAGGTAGTCCTGAAGGACCATACGCTGACATTAGTGGAAAAGAACCGCTGGTCAATGGCATCAATCCTTCTCTTTTTATGGATAAAGACAGCTCGGTATATTTCACATGGGATAATGGGAAAATCATCAAAATGAAAGACGACCTAAGTGGTTTTGCGAGTTCCCAGATAAATATACTGACAGATAAGGAAGAAAATTCAATTGGCGATTTTGGGATATATCTCACATATATCGATGGTTTATATATGATTGTAGGTTCACAATGGAACAGCAATAATTCAAATTGTTCAAGCGGAACTTATTCAAAAGAAAACCATGAAAAGTTGATAGATTCGCGCTTTGATTGCGTAATAGCAACATCTGAAAACCTGATGGGGCCATATAATCCGGCATATGTATCTATTCCTCACGGAGGAGGGAATATGATATTTGAAGATTTTGAAAAAAAATTATGGGCTACATTTTTTTGCAATAAAGAATCATCAGCTCCTTTTAGTGAAAGGCCTGCATTAATACCTGTCACCTATAAATCAGGGAAACTTACTTACGAGCATAGTTACAAGTTTTTTCCTAATGATACAATTCCGGTTATTTATGTTTCACGGGAAGGAGATAATTCAAATGGTTCGTCGTGGGATAAAGCCTATACATCGCTTCAAAGAGCAATAGATTATTCCCCAAACAATAGTCAAATATGGGTAGCAAAGGGGAGTTATGATTCATCTGTAAGAATAGATTTACGTGAAGCCATATACATATTTGGCGGTTTTAAAGGAAATGAAAAAAGACTATCAGAAAGGAACATTGAAGAAAATCAGGTTATACTTAACGGCAAAAGATCAGAAAAGCATGTATTGTCTATTACAACAAGCAAATATATCAGGATTGACGGATTAACAATAAGAGGGGGAAATGCTTCAGGATTAAGCACAAACCAGCAATATGGAGCAGGAATTCATATTCTTGGAGGAGGTGAAACAATAAGATTATTAAACTGCAAAATAGAAGATAATAAGGCCGATCAGGATGGCGGGGGGTTATATGCTTCAATCGGAGCATCACCATTAATTATAAATTGCTCTTTTAAAAAGAATATTTCAAAAAATAATGGAGGGGCAATTGCTGTTAATTGTAATTCTACAAATGGATATTATACAAGGTTATATAATTGTGTTATAGACAATAACACATCGTACGGAGATGGAGGGGCAGTATATTTTGACAGTAATCAAAAAAATGTGGGTTTGCTGAAAATTGTAAATTCGGTAATATCAAATAATTACACTCAACAAGATTACGGAACAATTGCCCTTGACAGAAGTGCAAATCTTTTATTACTTAATAGTGTTGTTTGCGATAACGAAGGACCTTTGAATTCTACCGTTATATCGAAATTAGGGCGAATACCTTCATATAGCAGGCTTATTAATTGTATTTTCTGTGCAAACAAAGGGGGTAGTCTTTTCAACATTGAAGGAGAAGCTTCATTCGAGAAGAAGGGAGCTCTTTCAGCCCAGACAAAGATTTGGACAAGCATAAACAATTGTGTGTTTTGGGAGAACGAAGTCAATTCAATCGTAAAAAGGAATTTCGACAATAAAGAATGGGTTAATCCCAATGATATTAATTCTTCATTATTAGGTGATAAAAATGAATCATTCAACCCGGAATTTGTTGATCCAATAAAAGGAGATTATCACATAAAGACCACTTCAAGGTGTAAAAATAAAGGTACTTCAAAGTATTGTTTTGAACTTGATACAGACGGGAATTCCAGAACAGGGAGCCGGAACAATGAATCTGTTTCTATAGATATTGGTGTAGATGAAATAAAGTAATTAGTTTCTCAAAGCTTCTGCACCTGAAGTTATTTCAACAATTTCATTGGTAATTGCAGCCTGTCGGGCATTGTTATATTCAGTTGTAAGCTTGTCGATCATTTCATTAGCGTTTTCAGTGGCCTTATGCATTGCAACCATTCTGGCACCTTGCTCAGCAGCATTAGAGTCGATAAGCATTCTGTATAATTGCATTTTAAGAGCTTGAGGTACAATTGATCCCATTATTTCATCACGAGATGGTTCAAAAATAAAATCATTCAGTACAACGTCCGTACTCTTTTTAGAAGGTAAAATAACAGGCAGAAATTGAACAGCCGTTAAAGTCTGAATAGCAGCAGCTTTGAATTTATTATATACAATATCAATTCTTTGAAATTTATTATCAAGGAAATAATTAATCAATACTTCTGCTAATTCTGATACTTTCTCAGAACTAAGATTATTCAACAATTCATTTGCATCTCCGATAATTTCAAGATCTTTGGAAGTAAGTCCTTTTTCAGCTTGTTTCCCAATAGTTATAAATTTGACATCCCCTGATTTAAATTGAAGGCTATAATTCTCAAATGCATGAATAATTGAATACTTTGTAACATTTGAATTAAAAGCTCCACATAACCCTCTGTTAGTACCGATAACGACAATCAGTACATTTTTAATTTCAGGTTGCAGGAAATATTTGCTTTTAAACTCAACTCCGCCTTGTTCTAAAGATTCAATAATTTCCTGAAGTTTCTTATCATAAGGGATAATTTTAAGAATCTGATCCTGAGCTTTTTTAAGCTTAGAAGCAGAAACCATTTTCATAGCATTGGTAACTTGCTTCGTATTCTTAATAGATACTATTCTATTCCTTATTTCCTTTAACTGAGCCATTTACTATTTAAATTTAACAGATATTTCAGCAGCTGCTTTTTTTAGAGAGTTTTTAATTTCATCAGACAGGTTTCCTGATTTTAAATCACTGAGCACCTCCGGGTGGTTAAGCTCGAGGTAATCAATAAAGTCCTTTTCAAAGGAGCTTATATTATTCAATGGAATATCGCTCAATAAATCTTCTACACCACAGAAAATAATAGCAATCTGATGTTCAATCTTAATAGGTTTATAGTGCCCTTGCTTTAATATTTCTGCATTTCTGGCTCCTTTTGACAGTACTTTCTTTGTAGCGGCATCGAGGTCAGAACCAAATTTAGAAAATGCTTCAAGTTCACGGAATTGCGCCTGGTCGAACTTTAAAGTTCCGGCAATCTTTTTCATTGCTTTAGTTTGAGCGTGCCCGCCTACACGGGAAACTGAGATACCAACGTTAATAGCAGGTTTTATTCCTGAATTGAAAAGGTTTGACTCAAGGAAAATCTGACCGTCAGTAATAGAGATAACGTTAGTAGGAATATAAGCTGCAACATCGCCAGCCTGAGTTTCAATTACGGGCATTGCAGTAAGAGAACCACCTCCTTTGACTTTACCCTTAAGACATTCAGGAAGGTCGTTCATTTGGGAAGCAATAGCATCAGATTCAATAATTTTTGCTGCCCTTTCCAGCAACCTTGAATGAAGATAGAACACATCACCAGGATAAGCTTCCCGGCCAGGTGGCCTTCTTAAGAGAAGAGAAACTTCACGATAAGAAACAGCTTGTTTGGATAAATCATCATAAACAATCAAGGCGTGACGCCCTGTATCCCGAAAATACTCGCCAATGGATGCTCCGGCATAAGGTGCATAAAATTGCAGGGCTGCCGGATCGGAAGCCGTTGCAGATACAATGGTTGTATAATCCATTGCACCATGTTTCTCAAGGATATTTGCTAAATTAGCAATTGTAGATCCTTTTTGACCAACGGCAACATAAATACAGTAAACAGGATTTCCTTTTTCGAAATTTTCTCTTTGGTTTATTATTGCATCTATTGCTATCGTTGTTTTACCTGTTTGTCTGTCACCAATTATCAATTCTCTTTGACCTCTTCCAATCGGGATCATAGCATCGATAGCTTTAATACCAGTATGCAAAGGTTCTTTTACAGGCTGGCGGAAAATAACCTGAGGAGCTTTACGTTCCAAGGGCATTTCATATTTTTCACCTGTGACAGGACCTTTCCCGTCTATAGGTTGTCCCAGAGTGTTAATTACTCTTCCGATAACGCCATCTCCTACCATTATTGAAGCGATTCTTTTCAATCGTTTAACGACATTACCTTCACGAATACCGGAAGAAGGTCCAAGCAGAACAGCACCAACATTATCTTCTTCGAGATTCAGCACTATACCTTTGACTCCATTTGAAAATTCAATCATTTCATTTGATTCGACATTGCTCAGACCATGAATACGAGCAATACCATCGCCTACTTGCAGAATAGTACCTATCTCATCAAATGAAGCTTCTGGTTCAAAACCTGCAAGCTGTTCCTTTAAAATTGCTGATATTTCAGCAGGTCTGATATTTGCCATAGCTTTCTATTTTGATTCTAATTTTTTAGCTAAAAGATTTAATCTGGATGCTATTGAAGCATCAAACTGCATTCCGTCAATAGTAAAAATAAAACCTCCAATTAAGTCATTATTTATTTCAGATTTCAATTCAATAGTTGAGTTAAGTTTTGTTTCAAAAGCACTTTTTATTCTTTCCAGTAAACTTTGGTCTATCTCCCCTGCAACTATTAGCCGGGCTTGAATTACTTTATTTTTCGACCTTATAATATCAATAACATTAATAAGGATATACTTAATGTAAGATTCCCGGTTGTTATCAATAATCAGTTTAAGAAAATTAAAAGTCATTTGATTTACTTCAGATGATAATATTTTTCTTAGAGTTTCAGTTTTTTCTCTTTCAGAAATACCTTTCTTAAGAAAATAATTCATGAACCCTGGATATTTTTCCAAGGCGTATAAAAGCATTTGAGAATCCTTTTCTATTTGATCAAGGACACCCTGTTCTTCGGCCAGTTGAGCAAAGGCCTTTGCATAACGTACAGTTACTCTGTTTCTGTCCATTACTTAGTTTAATTCAACATCTTTGACAATATCATTGACAAGCTTTTCATGCCTGTTTTTATCTTCAAGGTCAGAACGTATTATTTTGGATGCAATTTCGACGGAAAGAAAAGCAATCTGGCTTTTAATGTCATTAATAGCAGCTTCCTTTTCAATTTCAATTTTTTTCTTTGCTTCTTCAATTATCCTGTCAGCTTCTTCCTTAGCTTTAATTTGAGCAGCCTGGATTATTTTATCCCTTTGTTCAACCCCTTCCTTCATCAGATTAAGTTTTTCCTGTCGTGCCATTTCAACAATAGATTTCTGCTCAATTTCGAGCTGTGCTATTTTTAAATCCGCTTCTTTAGCTGCGTTAAGTGAATTTTCAATAGTTGTTTCTCTTTTCTCAATTGCCCTTAACAAAGGTTTCCAGGCAAATTTTGTCAAGAAAAACATAACAATAAGGAAAATCAAAGTAATCCAAATCATTGTACCTAAATGAGGAAATAGGAACATAGCAAAAATTTTAAAGTTTAAAAAAAACGCCATATTCAGGCAACCCCTGTATATATGGCGTTAACATCTTATAAAATAGCAAGAAGAACACAAACAATTACTGCAAGGAATGCAACTCCTTCAATAAATACTGATGCTACAATCATGTTAGAACGGATGTCGGACATTGCTTCAGGCTGGCGGGCAATTGCCTCCATTGCTGAGCTTCCGATCTTGCCAATGCCAATTCCAGCAGCGATAGCTGCAAGTCCTGCGCCTATCCCGGCACCTAGTTTTCCGATAGCCATTTCGGCCAGTAATACCATTAATATTGACATACTCTTAATTATTAATATTAAAAAACACTATTTCAAATTTTCTTTTTTTCCACATGCCCTTCATCAGTGGCCATTCCAAAATACATTGCAGATAAAAGTGTAAAGATATATGCTTGAATGAATGCTACAAGTAAATCAACAATAAGCATAAAAACACTAAATGCAACAGATATTAAAGAAGTTCCTGCACCAACGATAGGATTGAATAAAAAAGACATAAGGAAGATCAATGTCACTAATACACCTATAATCATATGCCCGGATAACATATTTGCAAATAACCTTATCATCAGGACAAAAGGTTTAATAAATATTCCTAAAAATTCAATGAAAGGGATCAAGGGAACAGGCAGCTTCATAAAAATTGGAACATCCGGATTAATAATATGGAGCCAATAATGTTTATTTCCGCTAACGGTAGTAATAATAAAAGTAAACACAGCAAGTACGCAAGTAACAGATATATTACCTGTAATATTTAATTCAAGAGGTAAAATTAATCCAATTAAATTAGCTAATAGAATAAAATGAAACACTGTAAGAAGAAAAGGCATGTATCTGTTGTATTTAGCTCCCGCAAAAGGTTTTGCAATATCATCACGAACAAACAAAACAAGTGGTTCAATAACATTCTGAATTCCTTTAGGTACTTCCATTGGAGTTCTTATTGTTCTACCAGATCCTGAAATAAAAAAGATCAATAAAATTAAAGCTACAATAGCAGAACCAATGACTGTCTTTGTAATTGAAACATCAAAAGGCACATATTGAGAGCCATCTGGAAGAATCTCAATTATCTTTTCTCTGCTAAGCCCTTCTTTACTAATGTAAAAAGGAAATTTTTCCTGCCTTTTATATAAATTGTGCGAAGAAAAGATGTGCAATCCGGTATGTTCACTGTAAAGAATAACGGGTAATGGTATAGCGATATCAGTTTTACCAATAGTAATGAAATGCCATTCATGGGAATCATTAATGAAGTTTGAAATACTCTCCACCGCATTAACCTCTCCTTTTCCTTCACCTTCATTAGCTAAAGATTGTATCGAGAATAATAAAAGGATAAATATGAATATTTTATCAACCAGCCTCATAATATACAATCAAGATATAAATTTATAAAAATGAAGTGAAATCAGGAAGGTATTGTCAGAATTTATTTAGATTCATTAATAAGGCTCATCACCGATCTTACTTCATAAACAGCATAAGCTACATATAAGATAAGATATACAACGAGAAAAATAACTGCATTCTCTTCATCAAATATTATATATAAAACGCCAAAAATGATATATATAAACATTTTAATTAATGAAAGCATCATAAATTTAAAGCTGAATTTAGAAATGTCCTTTTGGGAAATTTGGAGCATAAATTTATGAAGTACTAAAGTAGATACATAGTAAAATAGCAGTACAAATGGTAAAATAGGGAGAAAATAGCTCTTTAAAACCGTCAAAAACAATATCAGTCCTATACCCAGAATAATCAAAGTATAAGTTGTAAGCCCTTTAATGAATCTCGAGAAACCATTTTCCATAATATCAATATAAGGTAATGCAAAGATTCAACATTAACTATAATTGGGTCTAATTCTATTTTACTTACTCATAACACAATTACCGGAAAAATTTGCTCCCGGTTCTATTAAAAGCTGACCTGTCGTAATATTTCCCTGGAAATTAGAAGTAGCTTTTAAAGCTAACAATTCAGTAACATTAATTTTTCCGATTAACATACCTTCAATCTCAGCTGATCTGCTTTCTACATCTCCTTCAATCTTTCCTCCGGGGCCAATTATCAATCTCCCCTTAGTTACAAGGTTACCAATTAAAATCCCATCAATACGAATGTCGGATTCAGTTGAAATGTCTCCTGTCACATTTGTTGATTGAGAAATCAGATTTACTGACCCAAGATTATTTTCAGTTATTTTTGACATAATCAGTATTTAAGGAAAACAAATTTAATAAAAAACTTTCAACTCCCTTAAATTACATTTTCATTTTATGTTTTATGAATAAAAAACAAAAAAAAATCCTGCTTTTGCAGGATTCAATTCATATAGATAAGCTTTTATAGAAATTCTATGCAGTAACTTCTTTTTCAATTGCCAGTTTACCTCTGTAGTATCCACATTCAGGACATACAGTATGGTATTTTACAGATGCTCCACAATTTGAGCAAGATGAAATAGTTGCAGGAATCGCTTTATCATGAGTTCTGCGTTTATCTCTTCTCGTTTTTGAGTGTTTATGCTTTGGATGTGCCATTTCTTCTAAACTTTACTTGTTATCTAATAATTTTTTTAATTCTTTCCATCTACCGTCAACCGGTTCTTCTTCAGAAACATCCTCAACAAGATATTCCTTAAGTTTTTCAACCATTTCAGGATTACATTCAGATTTTCCTTTTTTTTCAGGATGAATTCTTTTTATTGGTAATCCTAATATTATAATTTCATAAAGATACTGAGCTATATTTATTTGATGTTCTTCATAAGTAATTACTATAACATCATCGCTCATTTCTTCTTCTTCGTGACCAAATTTAACGAACAATTTGTTATTAGCCTTGATTTTTTGGTTATAATTATCAAGACATCGGTCACAGATTAATTCAACATGTCCTTTTACAGCAAAATCGAGAATCATCAAAGAGCTTTGTTTTGTTAATGTAACATCAGCCTTTAATGTGCCCTTTTTGACTTCGCTGTTTTCGAACTTATCAAAGAACTTGTCATCAATATTGAACTCAAAAAGATGAGTTCCTTCTTTTAGTCCTTTAAAAGCAATTTCATATTTAGATAGATAATTCACTGCCCTTTAAAAAGTTTTGCAAAAGTATAAAAATTTACCAAACCAATAAATATTTAGAGTTTTTTTTATAAAACTTTCAATAATAAATAAAATAAACAATAATCCCCTAATAAAATTTCATTTTCATTGTTTTCTTGAAGAATAGAAATAATAAACAAAAGAAATTATTGAAGCTAAGAATAACAAACTCACTAATATTAATCCAATAAGAATTATTTTATATTTCCATAGTTCAATTCCTTCTTCCATACCTTTTGAAAAGAAGGTGTATAAAACAAACAACTCACAAAAAGCAATCACTACAATTGAAATGAGATTTAGTTTTAATAGCGTTCCCTTGTTAATTGTAGAAAATAAATTTCTTTTCATCACTTATTCTTTAAAATTATCCTGAAAGTGGTAGCCTTTTTTGGTTCTGAATTTTTAAGAAAAATTTTACCTCCGTGAAATATTTCAATAATTCTTTTTGATAGGGAAAGTCCTAATCCCCAGCCTCTTTTTTTAGTAGTATATCCGGGCTGAAAAATAGTTTTAAATTTTGATTTTGCTATGCCTTTGCCATTATCAGTGACATCAATTATCACATCATTATCTTTTTCAAAAAGATCAATATTGATGACTCCATGGTTATTTTCAATGGCATCAACAGAATTTCTGACAAGATTCTCAATTACCCAACTAAATAAAGATGCTGAAAGAGGAACATATAGTTCATTTTTAACATTAAAATTCTGGGTTATTTCAATTTTTTTGGAAACTCTTGATTTAAGATACTGTATTGAATTATCAAGTACTTCGTATATGTTTTCAGGATACAATTCCGGATTAGAGCCAATCTTAGAAAATCTTTCAGTAATCTTTTCTAACCTGTCAGTATCTTTAACTAATTCTGAAATTATTTTCGAATCAGTATTTTCTTCCTTTAAAAGTTCAACCCACGCTATTAAAGATGAAATAGGAGTACCTAGTTGATGAGCAGTTTCCTTTGCCATTCCTATCCAAACAAGATTTTGTTCAGCATTTCTTGCAGAACTGAAAGCTATGTATGAGATTGCAATAAAAAGAATTATTACAGCCATTTGGAATACAGGATAATACCTTAATTTAACAAGAAGAGAAGATTCCTTATAATAAAGATACTGCTCAACACCTCCACCAAGAGGTATCACAATTGGCTCCTGATGGTCTTTCATCTTTTCAAGTTCTCTTGCCAGTACCTTATCCTTGTTTTTAGCAGTGTATTTTATATTGCCATCAATGTTGACATTACCTTCCTGATCGACAACAATTATAGGAATAGTATTATTTGCTGCAAGAACCTGATTCAGAAATTTATTTACTTCATTTCCTAAATCGTCATTAGTAGCGAACAACCTTGTTGCTTCTGCCCATCTTTCTACTTTAGAACGTTCTTCGGAAGAAACCTGTTTTACCAGTTTATTTGTATAAAGTAAGGATCCAATTCCAATCAAAATAGCAGCTATAAAAATAATTTGCTTCCATCTCTTCTTTTTAAAATAGATATCTATAGCCATATAATCTAGTTTACATTTGAATCTAAAATACTATTAATTGTTTTAATTATTCCTTCAGAATCAAATCCACACTCTCTATAAAGTTCATCAGGCTTTCCATGACCAACAAAATAGTCACCTACTCCAAGAATTATAACATCAGTAGAATATCTATGACTGTTAACAAACTCAACTACTGCACTTCCCAAGCCTCCTTTAACTGTTCCATCTTCAACAGTAATAAGAGTTTTAAATCTTGAGCAGGCTTCATGTAACAAATCTTCATCAATTGGTTTTAAGAACCTCATATCATAATGACAAACAGAATATCTATCACCAATTTTTTGTATTGCTTCTTCGACAAAATTTCCAGGATGACCAATAGATAAAATTCCGATATCATTACCTTCTCTTATTTTCCTTCCTTTTCCTATCTCAATCTCAGTAAAAGGTCTTCTCCAATCTCTAAGTACTCCTCTTCCTCTGGGATACCTTATAACAAAAGGTCCAGGGGTTAATTTCTGAGCAGTGTACATTAAATTTCTTAATTCCTCCTCATTAACAGGAGCAGAAATTATTAAATTCGGGATACATCTTAGAAAAGCCAGATCAAATACACCATGATGCGTTGCTCCGTCTGCGCCAACTAAGCCCCCCCGGTCAAAACAGAAAATAACTTTTAGATTCTGGATAGCAACATCATGAATTATCTGATCATATGCTCTTTGCGAAAAAGAAGAATAAATGTTACAAAAAGGCACCATGCCAGATGAAGCAAGACCAGCAGCAAAGGTTGCTGAATGTTGTTCAGCTATTCCAACATCAAAAACCCTGTCAGGAATTTCATTTTTCATTAGGTTTAAAGAACAACCGGTAAGCATTGCAGGTGTTATGCCAACAATTTTATTATTTAATCTTGCAAGCTCAAGAATAGTCTCTCCAAAAACATCCTGATATAAAGGCGGTTCTAATTCATTTCCCGGAATAATAGGTTCACCTGTTTTAATATCAAACTTCCCTGGAGCATGAAATAAAGTTTGATTACATTCCGCCGGAAGGTAACCTTTCCCTTTAGTTGTGATTATATGTAGAATTTTTGGTCCCGGAAACTTTCTCAATTGAGAAAGGACTTTAACCAGTAATCTAACATTATGACCATCAATCGGACCAAAATAACGGATATTAAAAGATTCAAATAAATTACTTTCCTTAAGGAAAAATGATTTTGTAGAATGTTCAATCTTCTGAACAGTATTCCTTGCTTTAACAAAACGACTAAGAAAATTCCAGATTTTATCTTTAACTTTATTATAAGTTGAAGATGTAGCAATTTTAATCAGGTATTTGTTTAATCCTCCAACATTAGGATCAATAGCCATATTATTATCATTCAACACTATAAGAACATCGGGATTAGATACACTGGAATTATTTAATGCTTCAAAAGCCATTCCCCCTGTAAGAGCACCATCGCCAATTACTGCAATAACTTTATTATCATCTTCTTTTAACTTTGATGCAATAGCCATACCTAAAGCTGCAGAAATAGAAGTTGATGAGTGGCCAGTTCCAAACGAATCAAAAACACTCTCTTTGATATTTGGGAAACCGCTTATCCCTCCATATTTTCTGTTTGTATTAAATTGATCTCTTCTGCCCGTAAGTATTTTGTGTCCGTATGCCTGATGCCCCACATCCCAAACAAGCTTATCAAGAGGTGTATTATAAACATAGTGAATTGCTACTGTTAATTCAACTACCCCCAGACTTGCTCCAAAATGACCAGGATTTTTGGAAAGCTCTTCAATTAGAAAGTCCCTTAATTCAGCACAAACATCCTCCAATTGATTCTCAGGTATTTTTCTTAAATCCTCTGGAGAATTTATCTTATTCAAAAATTTATAGTCGTCTACTGACATGTTATAAAAAAAATCTAATATAGCACTATGTGAAACAATTCAAATATAAAAATAGTCATATATAAACACTCTGAAAGAGATTATGTTGATATGATTTTTAAAAATGGACTTCAGAATTTTATTTATTTTTTCAAATAAATGTTTTATTTGATGTTTAAAACTCATAATATTTTTATCAATGAACTGTAAATAAATTTGTTAATTTTAAAAATATTATAACGCAAAATCCGTATTAAAAATATAATCAGAAAATAAAAATAATACAAAAATGGAAATTAAAAGATTAATTATTTCAATCAGCTTCTGCTCTTTATTATTGTTTACATCATGCATGCCTCTAAAGCAATTCAATGAATTGAAAACTAAAGCAGATAATTACCAGAAAGATAATGAAACCTTAAAAGAAGAAAACCGCAATTTAACAGTAGAAGTTAATGAATTAGACGGGAAAGTACTATCATTTCAGAAGAAAGTTTATGCATTAGAACAAGAACTCGAAAAGTTCAAAAAAGAAAAAGAATCACTTTTAACTGAAAAAGAAAACCTTTCAAAACATAGAATGGAACTGGAAAGTCAAATCAACAAATTAAAAGATGGAAGTTCTGAAGAAATTACCAAGCTTTTAAATGAACTTCAGGTTCTTCAAAATGATTTGCAGGATCGTGAAAACAGAGTAAAGAAATCTGAAGTTGAATTGACTGAAAAAGAACAAAAATTAAAAGAAGCACTAGCGAAATATAATGAACAGCAGGAGAAACTTACAGAGCTTCAATCAGCTCTATCCAAACAAAAAGATGCTGTTTCCTCACTTAAAGAAAAATTAAACCATGCTCTTATGGGTTTTTATGATCAGGGATTAAGCGTTAACGAAAAGAACGGAAAGATTTATGTTTCATTAGATGAACAGCTGCTTTTTCAAACCGGTAGCTATTCTGTAGATTCAAAAGGTCAGGAAGCTCTTAAAAGCCTTAGCGAAGTTCTTGCAGGAAATCCTGACATTAATGTTTTAATCGAAGGACACACTGATGATGTTCCATTAACTGGTTCCGGACAAATAAAAGACAACTGGGATTTAAGTGTTATGAGGGCAACTTCAGTTGCTAAGATAATCCTCATTAATAAAAAGATTAATCCACAAAGAATAACCGCAGCCGGCCGAAGTGAGTATTCTCCTTTAGTTTCCTCAAAAACACCGGAAGCAAGAAAAAAGAACAGAAGAACTGAAATTATTTTAACCCCAAACTTAACTGAAGTGTTTAAAATTATTCAATCGAATTAAAATAAAATTTTCAAAACTCTGGTGTCTGAAATTGAATTTCAGACACCTATTTTTTTATATAGTAGTTGTATAAATATCCATCCGGACTATTGGTCAATAAGTTGAAATTTGAGCTTCCTTCACTAATTAAACCAATACTAAACTCTGAAGATCCTTCAAGTGGAAAATCATTATATAATGATCCGTTTAAATTAAACAAGAATATTTTATTTGAACCTTTGCATGTTACACCAATCTTCTTTTCATCAGAATTAAAAGTATATACTCCAGGCAAATAATCTATATTGCATTCCAATTTTTGAGAAAACAAACTTCTTCCAATATTATCTTGTACATATATTTGATTTTTCTGTGCGAAAATGTATTCATCTTCTTCATCTTTGTCGACATTTGATGCCATGAAATAATGCGTGTCATCAAACCTGTTGAACTCGACTACCTCATGACTTCCATTGAAATATGTGCGATGAATTCTACCCTCATTATCTGTTGTAACTAATCTTGATTCATGAGAAGAAGTTCTTTTTTCAAAATACACTTTATTATTTGCTGAATGCTGATATACAACATCCGTATTAACTCTGATATTTCCCTTCCTGTCAAGAATGTAATCCTTCATTAAATCTGATGCAATTATATAATCACGACCTTCAATTATCACATGCTGTAATGGGAATCTTACCGGATGATCTGTTTTGAATAATTCCCATCCTTCCACCATTTCTCCTTCCTGATCGTAAGCATAAATCAAATGATCTTCGCATGCTACAAAAAAACGATAATTATCATTCTTCTCATAGTCAAAAACTGCAACCCCATTAACAGCCTTTGCCCTGAATGTCAATGGAAAATTACCAACATCGTTCCCATTCCGGTCAATTATGTAAAGTTTTTCAGAAGTATTAAAAACAAGTTGTTTCTTTCCATTGTTAAAAAAATCAATCTGATGTATTTCTCCTAAAATTGGAGATTCAATTTTCATTTGCCATAAAATTCTACCAACATTATTTATTAAATAGAAATTGTTTTCATTGTCCTGTAAAACTATGTCTTTATTGGCTGGATCCTGAAAATTATCTACAAACTGGGGCATAAATTCTGAACGGGATGATAACCTGCTTTGCCAAACTGTTTTAGGTTTAGATTCAATATTTGAATCAAAAGAAATAACTGCATTGTTATAAATATTACCTCCTGAATTGCTTACCTGCCATGCAAAATTTTTAAACTTTCTTAATTCATTATTACCTGATACTCTGCTTGCAACGTTTTTATCAAAAAATACCTCTGAAATTGATAATGAAACAGGTATGTTACAATAAAAGTTAAAATTATTATTTGTTGTAAGACCTGATTGAAATTTACTATATCCAGAATCTGATAATAATGTTTCCCCCAGAACATTCGACATAATAATCTTGCTTAATGATTCAAAAGAATCGGCGAATAAAATGTAATTATTATAAACTGTAAACCAATTAGTCTTAGTACTTTGAAAAAACCTTCCAAATAATAATGAAGGAATATTATCTACCGGACATTTATGAAGCATGAATTTTGTCTGTTCGTCAATAATAAACTGTTTGTTTAATTCATCCTTTGCAAACTTCTTTGATTTATAAAAGGACTCCTGGAATTCAAGCATTTTCTTGTAAGTATAACTCCCGCTTTTAACCTTAACATAAAAAGCCCCTCTTTTATCTGATAAATACTGATCTGTAACAATTCCTGAAACAGCTACTTCTTTATCTAATATTTCAGAAAACAACTTTTCAATATTATATCCTGTATTTTTTTCAATCTCTTTTATTTGATTTTCTGTTTTCGATAAAGAATTTTGTTCTTTCCTGTAATTTCTAATTCGCTCAAAAAAAAGATTAATATCAGATATATAAAACTTTAAAAAATGAGGAACTCCTGAAGGTATTACTTCTTCTATCTTGCTTACTCCTGGTTTTTGTCCATTTAAAAGATACGAAAAATAACCTTCTCCTTCATCCCCTTTAGAAAATCCACTCACAATTATTTTATCAGATTTAAAAGAAAAATCCAATTCTGTCCAACGCTTATCAGAATTCAATAGTTCTGATTTATTCTTCATTTGGTCCGACAAAAAATTGTTTATTAAATAGTTAGCCTTACCATGATTAATGAAAAGATTTAAATCGGCTTTATTATCAATAGTCTTTTTTAGTGAAGTAAAATCATTATCTTCTTCTATAGAAGTTAATTCAATTTGCCTTAATGATTCTTCAATTAAAAGTGAATTACAACTAACAATCAATAGATTATGTGCAAAAACATAAGCCATTCTTAGCTCAGACTTTTCACTTTCATATATCTCAATAATTGTATTTTTATTATATCGTCTTTTCTTGGTTAAGAATTTATTGTCATTAGCATATTTTTCAATGAAGCTTTCAATGTAATCTTCTTCCGAATTATTATTTAGCGAAATAGTATAAAGATATTCCTTTTCATTCTTACCCACTATATTCAATGCACCATATACTTCTCTACCCTTTGCAAACTTTTTAAATTCAGGGTACTTCTTTGATAATTGCTCAAATACTTTCTGGTTATTTTGAAAATGTTTAAGAAACTGATATTGTGAGATTATTTCCCACCAGAGGTATTTATTTTCTAATGATTCAGATAATTCACAAAGGTCTTTTATCTTAAAAATTAATGTTGATGAATGAGGTATAGCATCTAAAGGTGATAATTCTTCTTTTTCCTTAAAGATACAAGAATTAAATATTCCCGATAAAATTAGAATTACAGAGATAAACAATAAAAACCCTTTAGCAAATAATCTATTCATGTTCATTACTAAAATTTCTATTTGAATAAATTCCCAAAATTATCATTATAAAACGGAAGTCTTTCATGAAGTGTGTACTTTGTTGGTTTTTTTTGAAACTTAGAATAATAAGATCTGTACCTGTTATAATAAAAAGGCAAAGCCAAATGTCTTGTTTCTCTTCTGGTATCAAAATTAAAAAAATAAGAAACCCCAAACAAGAATTTACCAGTAACATCAATATATGGAATTAAATATTTATTAATATTTTCCTCCGGAATATCTAATGTTAAATCAGAACTGTACCTCCTTAAACCATCAACATAATCGGCATTTATAAAATTAAAACCAAACTCAAACGATATAAATATTCTATCAGTTAGTTGATAGTTCAATCCAAACGCAGGACTTATTACAAATCTCGAGTAGAAATCAGAATCAAATCTGTCATACCTATATAAAGGATCAGAAAAACCTGTAAAAGCATAATTCGCTTTTTCCCTGTACCCTAACTCAGAATTTATTAAAGCCAACCCTAATCCAATTTTTGAATACATATTTAATTCGATAAATCCCTTTGAGAATGAACTAAAATTAATAAAATTGTATTTCAAAAAAAATGAGAGATTAAGAATATCTGACTTGTAGGAAATAGGATAAGGAAGAAACTTCCTTTCATCGTTGTTAAATATTGAAGTATTATTAAGAAATACTACATCAGAAGGATTAAAACGATAGCCATTATAAAAGGACATTCCCAAATCCATCCCAATATCAATTCTTTCCCATACCATCTTCGCCAATTGTAAATTAAAGCAGATGTCAGGCATATTACTCATATCATTAGTAAAATCAGTGAAATCCCGTTTAATTTCACTGACAAGTAAAGTAGGACCTATCTGAAAAGAAGTATTCCAGTTTGTCTCAAAATTATTCTCTTCAGTCAACCATCCCTGCCCGGACACATGTGATGATAATAAGACAAGTAAAAATATGAAAACATTCTTCCCCCTCATATTGATATGTTTTCAACTCAGAAACAAAAAATAAAAAGCATAAAAAAACATTCAGAAATGAAAGCTATTGTTTTTTCACTTCAGTTGAATTTACAATCTTATACAACTTATCTGATTTCCTGATTTTTGATTTTACTGGAATAGAACATCTCTCCCCTTTTGATGCTTTATCCACTTTTTTCAAATCAACTCTTATTTCTTCGACGACAGTTTCTATAACTCCTGTTGTCTGACCTATTATCAATATATTATCCCCGACTTTTAATTCCTGAGTTTCAATTTTAAATTCAGCAACTTCAAGATTAGAGAAATAATTCAAATTTTTCCCAATATATATTTTCCTTTTTGAAGCTTCAGAACCATAATTACTGCTCCACTCTCCAAGTCTTTGACCTAGATAATAACCATTCCAAAAGCCCCTGTTAAAAACTGTTGCGAGTCTCTCATCCCACTTTTGAATTTTTTCCAATGTAAGTGAATTATCGATGTATGATTCAACTGCTTCTCTGTAACATTCAACAACAGTCTTGACATATTCCGGAGATCTTGCTCTTCCTTCAATCTTTAAAACTGAAACACCCGAATCAAGAATTTTATTTAGGAAATGAATAGTTTTAAGATCCTTTGGTGACATTATATATTCATTGTCAATCTCCATCTCATAACCAGTTTCTTTTTCAAATACCTGATACCCTCGTCTGCAAACCTGCATGCAACTTCCACGATTGGCTGATGAATTCATTTCATGAAGACTCAGGTAACATTTACCAGATACTGCCATGCATAATGCACCATGAATAAATATCTCAGTTTGTACAAGTTCCCCTTTAGGTCCTCTAATATCCAACTCTTTTATTTGTCGGTTTATTTCCCATATTCTGCCAATATTCATCTCCCTGGCCAAAACCATTACATCTGCAAATTGAGAATAAAACTTTATTGCTTCAATGTTGGTAATATTCAACTGTGTTGAAATATGAACCTCAACTCCTATATTTCTTGCGTACATTATAGCTGCCATATCAGAGGCAATTATTGCACTTACCCCTGCTTCTTTTGCAGCAATTATTATTTCTTCAAGCTTGTTTAATTCGTTGTCAAAAACAATTGTATTTACAGTTAGATAAGACTTTACATTATTTTCAGTTGCAATAGCTGCAATTTTCCTGAGGTCTCCAATTGAAAAGTTGTTTGCTGAACGAGCTCTCATATTAAGATTCTCAACTCCAAAATAAACAGATCCTGCTCCTGCTTGAATAGCCGCACGTAACGTTTCATAAGACCCTACAGGGGCCATAATTTCAATATTCCTTTTTTCCAACTCTCCTCTGTTTTATATAAATGTAGTAATTAAATAATTAAAAATATATAAATGTCATTTTTTCCCATCATTCAGCCATATATCTATCCTTGGAGTATCCCATCTGTATGGTTTGCCAATAATATCATAATCACCGTCTCCGTCAATATCTCCAACTCCGGTATTGTGTGAATCTATTGATGAAGATATATCTATGCGCTCAAAAATTCCTGAACCGGAGTTTATTAATAGAAAAATCTTGGGATCACTCACTTCATTTGTTCTCATTTCAGCAGAAAGTATATCCAGATCACCATCTTTATCGAAATCAATAATTTTTAAACTATGTGCTTTCCGCAAATTCTTTTGTAGTATTGTTTGAATCCATACTCCCTTCTCGTAGTTGTAAACTACTAAAGGACCATCGCCTTCTCCGGGTGCCATAATTATCTCAGGCCGGTCTCCCTCATAAATCTGAGCAACTGCTATCCTGGCAGAAATATATGACTTATCAATTTCATTACACTTATATTCTTTCCCGTTATAGTTAAACCACATTCCTCCGGCTACTAAATCATCTATACCATCCAGATTAATATCTGCAGTACAAATTCCGGCATGAAAATTTACACCTACCTTGGCAAGTTCACTACCATTACTCTTTTGAAACATTTGCCCGTCAGTTGAATAAGTGTAAATCAATTCCAAAGGCCAAACATCTGTCTTCTCAATCTTTTCAGGACTTTCAGCAATATAAAGCGCATTTTCTCCCTGATTCCAGAATGCTAACTCCAATTCATGATCTCCATCGAAATCACCAAATGACATATCCTTGTGAAGCGGTGAACCACTCTTCTTAATGTAATTTCTTTTCCATTGTTTGGACGGACTATAATCAGGATAAGGATTCTCCCACCACCAGATTTGGTTTGATTCATTACTGCCTATCGCAAAATCCATATCTCCATCTTTATCAATGTCTGCTATTGCAGAACTTTCTCCTGCCTGGATCTTCCTTTTCTCAATGAAGTACTTTTCCCATTTTTTACCGCCATTATGAACGTACATTACGACTGAGGGTGCATCGGTCCCCTCTATAACAATAAATTCATCCTTGCTGTCTTTATTAAAATCAGCTACAATCAAATCTGACTGCATTGTGCCTTTGAAGGGTAATTCCAAATCTCCGTATTCAGTACTTAACTTTGTCCATCTGTATTTTGTGTTTGTATTTTGCCCCTGAGAAACAAAAAATACAGATATAAAAACAATTGAAAGAATAATAAATTTTCTCATCCTTTGTATGTCTAAATGAAAATCACTCTGAGTAAAGATAGAAAAAGCCAGCAAGCTGGCTTTTATTTTTTATTTTTCTTTGTTCATTTTTTTTATGTACTGTTCCAGTGCCATCGTCATTGAAGGAGCCTCAGGATTCGGAGCTTGTATATCAAGTCTTAATCCCGCATCAGTTACTGCTTTCGCTGTTGATGAACCAAACGATGCAATTTTAATCTCTTTCTGTTCAAAATCAGGAAAATTTTGTAATAAAGATGTAATTCCTGATGGACTGTAAAAAACAAGAATATCATAATTTACATCCTTCAGATCTGAAAGGTCACTGCATACTGTTTTATACAATATTGCTTTTGAATATTTTACATTTGCCTCATCTAGCAATTGAGGTATCTCTGCAGAATGAATATGAGACAAAGGTACCAGGAATGTCTCATCAAGATGCTTCTTAATTATATCAACCAACTCAGAAAAATTCCCTTCTCCGTAGAAGATTTTCCTTTTTCTGTAAACTATATATTTTTGCAGATAAAAAGCTGTAGCTTCAGAAATACAAAAATATTTTAAAGTTTCGGGAACAGTTACCCTCATTTCATTACAAATACGGAAGAAGTGATCTATTGCAGTCCGACTTGTAAATATAACAGCAGTGTGGTCTAAAATACTCACCCTCGTCTGTCTGTATTCCTTGGCAGAAACTCCTTCTACCTGTGTAAAAGATCGGAAATCAACCTTTACGTTATTCCTTTCAGCAAACTCATGATAGGGCGACTTAGCCGTTGTAGGCTCTGCTTGCGAAACAAGTATTCTCTTGATTTTCAAAACCCAATATTTTAAGGTTCTACATTTTTTTACTCTCTCCACAAAATCCTCCACACAAATACCAGAGGTAAAATTTCGAGGGTACAAAGGTATAAAATCAAATAATAAATTGAAAAAACTTTTTGACCAATAACTTGAATTCCTCTGTAAATGCCCTGAAAAATGTTAAAAACAATCAAAATACCTCCTATAATGAAAAAAACTAATGCAATATCAGTCTTAATAAAAAACAATGCAATAGCTATTGGAAACAGCAATAATCCAGTTACTCTGTTACCTAATTTTAAATAAAAGATATATTCTCGTGTTTCAGATGATGTGTCGAATATAAAACCGGTTAACCTATAAGCCATAAACTTTATTATCACCCAGCCAAATATTGCTCCCAGACATATTCCGTATAAAACTATAGACGAATCATTGTCTCCATAGAAATTAGCAATATGATAAAGATATAATCCGGCATTAAGGAAAAAGAATAAATCAAGCCGATTTGAAACTTCTAATAAGCTTCCGACTTTTTCTCTGTATAATCTGTTGGCTACTACTTTATTAAACACAGACTGAAGTAACTGTGAAATATATTTTTCTGATGACAGCAACATGGTTACCAATAAAACAAAAAGTAGTACTATCAGTATGATAGACCAATTTTCAACAAATTGATTCTTGGGTATAAAGTTGAAATTATAATATCCTTCCTCAATTTTTTCAAAAAAACATGGCTGAATTAATTTTTGAAATAATGTATCCCCGAAAGTATAAGTCAGGGTATCAGGATATACTTTGGTTATAATTGAGTCGACAGCATTTATTGTATCAACTGATGAATATATATATTGACTTCCGGAGGCTGAAATTGAATCAGCAACAGATAAACTGTCCTTTGCAATATTAAATTCACTTAAAAAACCCTTCATCTGAAGCACCGAAAATGATATCATTTCATCATTTCATTTAATGGTGCAAAGATAATATTATTTTTACTTTTTGTTTATCCTTAGTTTTCATCGTTTTTATGGAGATACATTTTGCCCCTATTCAGGGATATACTGATAATGCATACAGAAAAGCTCATTTCCTGTATGCTGGAGGAATTGATTATTATTACACTTCTTATTATTCTACAGATAATATAGGTAAAGTATATCTGGGAAAAAAAATTTCTCCCTCACCCGAAGATTTATTTAAAATCACTATTCCCCAGATTCTTCCTGCAAATATTTCTGAACTAAAAATTCTTCTTCCATTTGTTTTGGAAATGAACACCCGGGAAATAAATCTTAATTTTGGATGCCCATACCCGATGGCTATTAATAAAGGCAGAGGAGCATATCTCATTAAAAATCACATAATCGTTAATGACATTATAAAATATATATCTGATTATTCTGATCTTGAAATCAGTATTAAAACAAGAATCGGTATTAATGACAAAAATGAAATATTCAGTCTTTTAGAAAATATCTATTTCAAAAAATTAACCCGTATTATAATTCACCCAAGAGTTGCAAATCAACTCTATAAAGGAAATGTTTCAATTGATTCTTTTATAAAATGTAATGAATTATTTCCCGATTTCAATCTAGTCTATAATGGAGATATTACATCTGTTGATGATTTTAATTTGATTAAATCACTTATGCCTGATCAGAATAAATGGATGATTGGCAGAGGACTACTAAATAATCCGCTATTAGCATTTCATCTGAAATCACCTGAAATCAACTCTCCTTTAGAAATACGTAACCGTATTAGTTATTTTACAAATAATCTTATTAATGAAATTGAGAATGACAGTAATGACCCTAAACATGCTTTAAATCGGATTAAGAATCAATTTGAATACCTGTCTGCCTCTCTACCAAATCCTAAAAAAATCAATAAATTGATATCGAAATCTAAGACTACAGATGAAATAAGACAAATTGTAAATCACTTTTAATTATTAATCATTAAGCATACCCTTATTTATTTTATATTATCTGTTCCTCAACCAAAAATTATTAATCCTCCTATCCAATTACAATTTTTTTATTTTTGTAAAATTTTTGTTTCTAAACTTTTATAATTCTTAATTAAATGGAAATTCCTAGCAAGTACGATTCTGCCTCAATTGAAGATAAATGGTACAAATACTGGATGGATTATAATTTCTTCCATTCAGAACCTGACGAAAGAGAACCATATACTATTGTAATTCCTCCTCCAAATGTTACAGGTGTTTTACACATGGGTCACATGCTTAATAATACCATTCAGGATATTTTGGTTAGAAGAGCAAGAATGGCGGGTAAAAATGCTTGCTGGGTGCCCGGAACTGATCACGCTTCCATTGCAACTGAAGCTAAAGTGGTCGCAAAATTAAAATCAGAAGGAATCAATAAATCTGATCTCACAAGGGAAGAATTCTTAAAACATGCATGGGACTGGACTCATAAACATGGAGGAATTATCCTTGAACAGTTAAAGAAACTTGGTGCCTCATGTGATTGGGAAAGAACAAGCTTCACCATGGACGATAAACGCTCAGAATCTGTAATTAAAGTTTTTGTAAACTTATATAACAAGGGACTCGTATACCGGGGAGTAAGAATGGTAAACTGGGATCCTCAGGCAAAGACAGCCGTTTCTGATGAAGAAGTTATTTATAAAGAAGAAAAATCTAAACTGTATTACGTAAGATATAAAATTGAAAAATCTGAAAACGAATGGGTAACAATCGCAACAACTCGTCCTGAAACTATTCTGGGCGATACTGCTGTTTGTGTTAATCCAAACGATAAAAGGTTTTCAAATCTTAAAGGGAAAAGAGTACTTGTCCCTTTAGTCAACAGAAGCATTCCTATCATAGCGGATGACTATGTTGATATGGAATTTGGTACAGGCTGCTTAAAAATCACTCCTGCTCATGATGTCAATGACTATGAAATAGGGATGAGACATAATCTTCAAACAATTGATACTTTTAACGATGATGGTACTTTAAGCGAAAATGCTCAGATACTTGTAGGAGTAGATCGCTTTGAAGCCAGAAAACTTATTGTTCCAATGCTTGAAGAAGCCGGCAATATGGTTAAGGTTGAAGAATACACTAATAAAATTGGATATTCTGAAAGAACTAATGTAGTTATCGAACCAAAACTGTCAGCTCAATGGTTCATTGCTATGGAGAAGATAGCTAAACCGGCTTTAAAAGCAGTTGAAGATGACGATATTGTATTTTACCCATCCAAATTTAAGAATTTGTACCGCCACTGGATGAGTAATGTAAAAGACTGGTGCATAAGCCGCCAGTTGTGGTGGGGACATCAGATTCCGGTTTATTATTTAAACGATGGCAGCTATGTTGTCGCTGATAGCGCAGAGAAAGCTTTAGAATTAGCTAAAATAAAAACAAATAATCAAAACCTTACTCTAAGTGATCTGCGTCAGGATGAAGATGTTCTTGATACTTGGGCTTCATCATGGTTATGGCCAATATCTGTTTTTGATGGCATCAACGAACCTGAAAATAAAGATATCAAATACTATTATCCGTCAAACGACCTCGTTACTGCTCCTGAAATTATTTTCTTCTGGGTAGCCAGAATGATAATTGCAGGATATGAATTCAGAAATGATAAACCTTTTAAAAATGTTTATTTCACCGGAATAGTTAGAGACAAGCTACACAGGAAAATGTCCAAGTCGCTGGGCAATTCTCCGGATCCTTTAGAACTAATTGAAAAATATGGTGCTGATGGTGTCCGTGTTGGTATGCTTCTAAGTTCTCCTGCAGGGAATGACCTGTTATTTGATGAATCGCTCACTGAACAGGGTAGAAATTTCACAGCTAAAATATGGAATGCATTTCGTCTCGTGAAATCTTGGGATGTTGACAACACTCTTCCTCAACCTGAACACTCAAGAGTTGCTTTAGATTGGTTTGATATTAAACTCAGCAATGTGATTGCTGAAATGGACGATCACTTCTCCAAATTCAGAATTTCTGATGCATTGATGCTTATATACACTACTATTCGGGATGAATTTTCCTCGTGGCTCCTCGAAATTGTTAAACCTGCCTATATGCAGCCAATCGACAAGGCGACTTATGATAAGGTTGTTTCTCTTTTTGATGATTTGATGAAAATACTTCATCCTTTTATGCCTTTCATTACAGAAGAAATTTGGCAACTCCTTTCTGAAAGGGAAAAGGGTGAAAGCATTATGGTATCACTAATACCAAAAGCTAAAATCATTGATGAAAATATTCTTGAAAACTTTGAAGATGTTAAGGAAGCTGTTACAGGTATCAGAAACATCAGAAAAGCAAATAACATAGCTTTTAAAGAAGAAATAAAACTCTTTATCAACAAGGGCTCAAAAGGATATAATTCCCATTTCAATTCAGTTCTCATTAAACTATGTAACCTTTCAGAAATTAACTTAATAAATGAAGATATTAAGGGTGCTGTATCATTTCTGGTAAAAACATCCGGATTCTTTGTTGAACTGGGTGAAAAGGCAGATATTGAAAGCGAACTAAAAAAGCTTGAAGAAGAATTAAACTATACTAAGGGCTTTTTAAAATCAGTGTTGTCTAAGTTAAGTAATGAAAAGTTTGTAAATAGTGCTCCTGATAAAGTCGTCGAAATGGAGCGGAAGAAAAAGGCAGATGCTGAAGATAAGATAAAATCTCTGGAAGAAAGAATCGCAGCTTTCAAATAATAAAAAAACGTCAACCTCCCGGTTGACGTTTTTTATTTAATTTTATTCTAACACAGTTACCCAACCATGCGTGTCAGGCTCATCTCCGTATTGAATACCTAATAATTTCTTATAAAGCTTAATACTTTTCTCTCCTGGTTCTTCACCATAAAAGTAACGAATATCCTCATCTGCATCATATATGCTTCTTATTGGGGATATTACAGCTGCTGTACCACATGCTCCGGCTTCAGAAAATTCTTTTAGCTCTTCTACAGGTATCTGCCTTTCTTCAACTGTCATGCCAAGATCCAATGCTATCTGTCTCAGGCTCTTATTTGTAATTGAAGGTAATATGGAATTAGACTTAGGAGTTATGTATGCATTCCCTTTTATACCAAAAAAGTTAGCCGGCCCACATTCATCTATATATTTCTTTTCTTTAGCATCAAGATACAATACTGCTGAATAACCTTCTTCATGTGCTTTTACACCTGCACATAAGCCTGCAGCATAATTACCACCAACTTTTATTGTACCTGTTCCAAGCGGAGCTGCCCGATCATAATGACGATAAATCACGTAATCAGTAGGTTTAAATCCTGCTTTAAAATAAGGCCCTACAGGTGTTACAAAGACTAAAAACAAATACTCATCGGCAGGTTTTACTCCTACCTGAGGACCCGTACCTATCAATAACGGGCGAATATATAAAGATGCGCCTGATTCAAAGGGAGGAACAAAATGTTTATTCAACTCTACAACTTTTAATACAGCTTCCTTAAATTTTTCAATTGGCAATTCCTGCATTAAAATACCTCTTGCAGAAGCCTGCATACGCATTGCATTTTCATCAAGTCTGAAAAGCCTGACCTTGCCATCTTTACCACGATATGCCTTTAATCCTTCGAAAGCTTCTTGCCCGTAATGTAAACAAGTAGCTGCCATATGCATTGTTATCTGAGGTGATGATGATATTTCAATTTCACCCCATTTCCCATTCCTGTAATAACAACGAACATTGTAATCGGTGTCTCTATAACCGAATCCAAGATCTTTCCAGTCAATATTTTCCATTATAATTATTGTTAGTTCGTTAATCTTAATTTGATAAAAACCAGTTTAAAGGTAAAAATTATGACTTAAAATAAATAAGTCTAAAGTCATATTTAAACAATAGTTCTTAATAATTAACTATTTCTAATAAAAAACCCTGCCTTTTAAGCAGGGTTTTAATATCTGATTTAAATAAAAATTAACCCTTCTTCAATTTCCTTTTTTCAACCCAACGCTGAACATCATAAGATATCGGCGTTGCAATAAATACTGTTGAATATACCCCGGAGATACAACCAATAAGCATTGCAACAGCAAAACCACGTATAGAAGCACCACCGAAAATAATTATTGCAAGTAGTACAACGATTACAGAAAGTGAAGTGTTTAATGTACGACGCAATGTGTGATTAACTGCATTGTCCATATTGTTCTCCAATGTTTCTTTCGGATGTAATCCTAAATATTCACGAATCCTGTCGAAAATAACCACTGTATCGTTTATTGAATATCCTATAACAGTAAGAATTGCAGCTATGAACGTCTGGTCAACTTCCATGTTAAAAGGCAACATGCCTCTGAATAATGAGAAGAATCCCAACACAAAAATTGCATCATGCGCAAGAGAAGCTATACCTCCAAGACTATAATACCATTTCTTGAACCTGAATAGAATGTAAATAAATATACCAACAAGTGAAAGGAAAATTGCTAATACAGCTCCTTTCTTAATATCATCAGAGATTGTTGGTCCGACTTTATTTGAACTTTTAATATAACTTTGAATAAAGTTCTCTTTAGAAATTTCACCTGTGATCGGTTTCAATCCGGCGAATAATTTATCTTCAATCTGATTATCAACTTCTTTACTATTCTCATCAATTCTGAAGTCAGTTGTAATACGAACTGTATTATTAGATCCGAATGTTTTTACTTCCGGTGCTGAACCAAACTCATCAGTAAGCAATTGCGAAACTTCAGCTACTTTTACATCCTGTTTGAATTCTACAACGTAAGTACGTCCCCCCTTAAAGTCAATACCATAGTCGAATCCCCTGAAAACCATCGAAAGTATTGAAACACCAACAATTACACTTGAAATCCAGTATGCTACTTTACGGTTTTTAATAAATTTATAGTTAGTTGACTGGAGTATCTTCATTGCAAACTTAGTAATGAACTTAACATTGATATTTTTGGAAAGGAAGAATTCTAATATCAATCGGGTAATAAATATTGCAGTAAAGAGCGATGTTAAAATACCTATGATAAGTGTAGTAGCAAAACCTTTTATTGGACCTGAACCAAAGAAATATAGAACAATACCTGTAAGCATGGTCGTTAGCTGACCATCTATGATAGCTGAAAAAGCATTCTTGAATCCATCGGCAACAGCAAGCTTTAATCCCTTACCCGCTCTAAGCTCTTCCTGTATCCTTTCATAGATAAGTACGTTGGCATCAACCGCCATACCTACCGTTAGAACAATACCCGCTATACCAGGCAATGTAAGCACTGCTCCAAATGACGCAAGTACCCCCATAATAAAGAACAGGTTCAAAAGCAATGCTGTATTTGCAATATTTCCTGCCTGACCTGTATACATAAGCATCATAAACAACATTACAAATATGAAGGCAATAATAAATGACCACATCCCTGCATTGATTGATTCCTTTCCCAATGTTGGACCAACCACATATTCTTCAACAATATTTGCCGGAGCAGGCATTTTACCTGACTTCAACATGTTTGCTAAGTCTTTTGCTTCTTCAACAGTAAAATTACCAGTGATATTTGAACGACCTCCTGTAATTTCACTTTGGACAGTAGGATAAGATACAACATAACCATCAAGAACAATGGCTATCGATTTGCCAAGATTGTCTTTAGTCATTCTTGCCCAAATCTTTGAACCTTCACTGTTCATGTTCATATTAACTTCAGCAGATGCTTTGTTTTGGCCGAAATCTTGATTCGCATCAGTAATGACTCCTCCGTCCAGAGGAGCTTTACCATCACGAGTAGTAACTTTAAGAGCTACAAGCTGGTAAAATACACCCTTTTCATCAAATGGTTTTAACTGCCAGCTAAGTTTTAAATCTCTTGGAAGAAGTGATTTCTGCTTTGCTAAACTTAAATAGTAATTTACTGTTGATGTATCACTATAGTTTGCAATACCAACAACTGGTCCCGGGAATAACTGACCCTGATTGTTTACGTTTGGCATTAAAACATTAAACAATGGATAATCAGCCTTCATATTTCCGGAAGCATCTGCCGGACTATCAGCTTTTTTAGTTTCAATTTCATCAAGAAGAGATAAATCTTCTTTCTTTTCTCCCTCAGAAACCTGAGTTGTACTGTCTTTAGCTTCATCAAGTATGCTTTTTGCAGCTGAAGTTTCAGTTGAACTTTTTATCGTTTTACTGCTTGTCCCAATATTCATGTCTTTCAACATGTTATTAACTTCAAGCAAATAAGGATATATTTCCTGATTTTCAAATGTTTCCCAGAATTCAAGAGAAGCAGTTCCCTGAAGTAGATTACGAACACGTTCTTTATCCTTCACACCAGGAAGCTCAACAAGAATTCTGCCTCTTTGTGCAAGCTTTTGAATATTTGGTGAAACAACACCAAAACGGTCAATACGAGATCTTAAGATGTTAAATGAGTTATCAATTGCAGCATCAGCTTCGCTTTTAATAACTTCTATAACTTCGTTATTTGTTGAATTGAAAGTAATTCTGTCTTTCAACTCAGGAGTAAGAAAATTGGCTGCGAGCCTTGCATTAGGATCAATTTCCTTGAATGCATTCCCAAACAACGTGACAAAATCTTCCTGACTGTTTTTTTGTTTTTCCTGTGCAAGCCTGATTGCTGCATTGAATGTCGAGTCCTTGCTGTAATTTGACAAAGCCCTGACAAGGTCAACAACTGAAATTTCAAGGGTTACGTTCATACCACCCTTTAAGTCAAGACCAAGATTTATTTCCCTTTGTTTTACCTCTTTATAAGTGAATTTACGAATACCGAGAAAGTTATAAACGGTTTCGCCTGACATTGAATCAAGGTAGTGAAACTCTTTCTTGTCATTACCTTTTGCAATCTGGGCAGCTTTCTTTTCTACCCGCGTTGATACCAGCGTAAAAGAAAGCTGGTATATACAAACCAAGGCCAGTAAAATTGAAAATAGCCTTATAACGCCTTTATTCTGCATTTGTTTTAATTTTATTAATTCTTATACAAGATTTTTTAAACTGAACGGCAAATATATCTTTTTTTTAAATAACGTTAGTTCATAATTTTAAATTCTTTAGAACAACATTTGCTCTTGCATCATTTTTTTCCTTAGCTTTGATTAGGAGAATTTTAAAATACAGGAGATGAAGCATAAAAATTTTGCTGTTGTGCTTGCAGGATGCGGAGTTAATGATGGTTCTGAAATTCATGAAGCAGTCCTCACTTTACTTGCAATTGATAAAACCGGGTCTGCTTACCAATGTTTTGCACCTGATGTTAATCAATATCATGTCATCAATCATTTAAACGGAAATTCTGTCAAAGAATCACGTAATGTCCTCATTGAAGCTGCCCGTATTGCCCGTAGCGATATTAAGAAATTGTCGGAATTCAATCCAAAGAATTTCGATGCTATTATATTTCCCGGAGGTTTCGGGGTAGCCAAAAACTTATTCACGTATGCTATCGATGGACCTGATTGTCTTGTTAATCCTGAAACTGAAGAGTGTATTTATTCTGCCCGGGAAGCCGGGTTACCTATAGGTGCTATTTGCATTTCTCCTCTTTTGATTACTCGTGTTCTCGGAATCGGTACTGTTACCATTGGCAATGATATTACTACTGCCAACTCTGTTGAAAGCCTTGGCGGTACTCACTTGAATTCTGAAAGAGACGATATCGTTATTGATAAAGAAAACAAAATAGTTTCTACTCCGGCTTACATGCTGAATTCACCCATAAGTGTAGTTGCTAAAGGTATTGAAAAACTTGTTAATGCCCTTTATGACTTGATGTGATTTTATTCTATACTTTCTTCTTTCGTAATGAGTTGTAGTCTATGTAATATAAAACCTTTAACGATAAACTATTATCCTGAGGTGACATAAATGTTTTCTTAATATTCTCAGAGAACTTAAGGCTTGTTTCGTTATTTTCAGTTTGAATTGAGTTTTTCCATGCAAGCGATATTTCACTTCCCGGAGCAAATTCCCACTTGAATGTCATATCAATATTAAAAGCATTATAATTAACATCAGCATTTTTCCATGTCAGATTAAAATTTGTTATACTTCCATCACTATTCAGAAAATAATATTCCTTATAGTCTGCAACAGACCAATAATGTCTGCACCTCAGATTTAATGACATCTTTGTTGAAAAATTATACCCCGTTGAAATAGTATTGGAATATGTATACCTGTCATATAAACCGAAATAAACTTCAGAATCACTTTTATGATCTACATAACCTTTCAAATTTCTTTGTTGTTCTGTTGAAAAATTATAACTGATTCCAAAACGCTCTGTTACTTTCCACCACAAACCAAGATTTGACCAAAGGGAACTTTCATCTTTTACAAATGTTGCCTGTGCTCGTCCAATATTCATATGCCCTGACAACTTTTTACTTTGGTCGGTTTGGCAATTGAACTCCCATCCATAATATTCTGATCCCTTATAATAACGATTCGAAACCCTAGTTTCAAAATAATCATTACTTGCAAAATTATAAGAACCCCATAATCCAAACCACATATTATTTTTTAAAGAAAATTCCATCCATGAAGTAAGCTGATCCTGAATATGCTTAGCGGGTTTATATAACCTGGTATTCTGATAATTCAGGTTTATGTACCAGTCCTTGAATATCCAGAAAGGATTGAATTCATAATAACTAACCTGGGCCTCATTTTCTAAGTCATTATTTCTCCTGACATAACCCAGGTCATTTGCATCATAAGTATCTGAATTAAGTTTCTGACTTACATAAAACCTAAACTTTCCTTTAACCTTATCGAACCTGACATTATAGTTATATCCTGTTATATTTTCTGCTTCAGACTTATAACTTAATGAAGCTGAACCTGATATTTGGTACTCCTGTTTCTTGTTTTTTATATTAAACTCTGTTCCGGTTACATTAGCAACATATGTATCTCCAAATATTGAAACGTTTGTATTTATTAAACTTACATATGAGTTGTTTGCTAATGCTTTTTCTATAACAGAAACATTAAAATTCGTGAAATTCTGAGTTATTATCTCTCTGCTTTTTCCTGTAATAGTATCTACTATCTCAGCTCTTCCGGCAAGAGTCATTGCATTTAAAAATCCAACTCCCCATCCGTTTTTATCTCTTCCTGAAATTTTAGTTGCATTTACTATTTGAGTCTCAGTAGGATTATACTTTACATATTCATTTATCCTCAACGAGTCTTTTATATAACTGAATTTCGGTTTAGCACCTATCCTCCTTGAATAAAAAATATTAGCCCTGTTGAATAATTCAGTACCCTCAACAAAAAATTGTCTTTTCTCATCATAATAAAGCTCATAAGGTGTTAAATTCAATTGCTGGTCATCAGATTGAATCTGTCCAAAATCAGGTATAAGCATCATATCAAGTGTATGGCTTTCACTTATCCCGTATTTTAAATCCAATCCTCCTTTAAAATAAAATCCAGCCTTGCCTTTTTCATCTTTATTCTCAACATAACCTGCTATATATGGAGAAAGTGAAAGTCTGACCGGTGCTTTAATGTTTGAAAGTCCATAAAGCTGACCAGATTGCTGAATAAACCCGTTTATCGAAAAATTAATAAGATTCCAGGAGTTGTTTGAATGATACCTCTTAATGTTTCTGAAGAAATTCAAACCCCAGACGTGTACATCTTTAACCGGAAATCTCAATGCAGAATATGGAATCTTCATTTCAACCGCCCAGCCTTTGTCATTTATTTTTGTTGAGCTTTGCCATACCGCATCCCAACTACCATCTTCCGAATCTCCATTTGTTTTAATAGCTTTTATATCTGTTTGACTATTGGCAGGTGTTACAATAAATTCATATGCTGTTAGCCCTTCGTTATTCGGATCAATAAAAACATCAAAATAATCGGAAGCACCAATGTCATCACGTGTAGTTATATAACTCGTTATACTGTCAGGATCATCATAAAGCATTGCCCCGAAATAAATTGCTTCATCATCATAAAAAATACTTACTTCTGACTCTTTTAAAGAAGGTTGCCCATTATAAGGTTGTAACTGTAAAAAATCTTTGGCAGGTTGAGCTTCATTATAACATGCTTCGTCAAGTATAGCATCTATTTTTAAAGGATTACTAATTCTTAATGCTGTAACAGATTTTCTTTGAACATCCTGTGCATCAAGTAACTTTAGGAAAAATACTACAAAAACTATAAGTAATCCGATTCTTAACTTCATAATTCAATTTTACGTCTGTTAGACGACACTTAATTAAAGATGTTACACTGATTGAAAAAATAAATTTAATGAAATAATTAATAAAAATATGCCACCCTTAAAAATATCAGGATGGCATACTATGAAAAAATTATATGTATTTCTTATTCTGCTTTTGGAACAAAAACTATGTCAATAAGATCAGGATCGTTAATAAAATCTTTAAGGAAATTCTTAACATCTTCAACTGTTAGCTTCTTCAAAATCTCTTCAAAATTTGCAGGATCAGCTGTATTTATGCCTGAATAATACAAACTATACAAAGCACCTGACCAGAAACTGTTATGATTCTTTGCTTCTTCCCTGTCTTTTAACATGTTCTTTATTGTCTTGTCAAAATCCACTGCGGTTGGCCCTTCATTTACAATTTTTTGAATTTCATTGTAAATTATTGATTTTAGCAAATCTGCTTTCTTAGGATCACAATCAAAGCTCATTGAAATAGAACCAACACTTATTGGATATTGTGCAAGAGCTGTACTTACCCTTACTCCATATGTTCCACCCTCGTCTTCACGAACTTTTTCTGTATATCTGAGGTCAAGTATTCCCTTGAGTACATTCATCATAATCTTATTTTTTTGATTAAATGCAATCTCTTTAGAATAAAATACATTTACATTAGCTTTAGGAGTAGTTAAAGCTATTGGGATTACCTTTTTAGTAGTTCCAGAAGGCTTACGCATTCCTCTGTCTACCCATGTTTCTTTTCTTGGTGAATCTTTAAGTGACCCAAGATATTTTTGAACGTTTGTTTTAACAGTTTCTTCCGGTATATTTCCTACAATGATGAATGTGAAATCACCGGCGTCTTTAATCCTGTCAGTGTATATGTTTTTCATTTCTTCAAAACTGGCTTTCTTAAGCGATTCAGTGTTTAATGTCCATAACCTTGGGTGATAATTCCATAAATTGTTTGATAATGAATCCTGCATAATTTTCCGTGGATCTTTTTCAATATTTGAAACATAAGCAATTAATCGGGACATGTATGCATCGTGTGCTTCTTTATCAAAACGTGGCTTTTCAAAATAAAGGTAAACCAGTTGCATCATTGTTTCAAAATCAACAGGAGATGATGATCCGGCAATTCCTTCCTGTAAATTATCTATTGAAGGAGAAACTGATACTTTCTTCCCTGAAAGCATTTTCTGAAGTGTTATAACATCAAAGTCACCTACTCCATATTGTCCTATGAAATCGTTTATTATTGTTGCAGAATTTATGTACTGGTTATCCCATATTGATTGCCCGCCAAAGCTGAATCCGTTTAATGATACTTCATCCTTTTCATTGTCAGCAAAACGATATACTACTTTTACATTATTTGCTAAAGTCCACTCAACTGCATTCAAATCCTTGAGTTTCTTTTCTGATTTAATTTTGGAACCTTTAAGGTTGTCTTTTATCAAAGATGCAGAAGAAGCTGCATCAACGTAAGGTGCGATATCCATTGATTCCACTTTTGCAAAAATATCTTTTGCTTCTTTTTCCGTAATATGTGTTACACCTTCAGAAGGACCTGTAATAACTAATGTCCTGTCCGATTTTTTAATCCATTCTTTTGCTTTTGCTGAAATCTCTTCAACAGTAATTGTTGGTATTACACTATTTGCAAATGCATAAGTAAATTCAATACCGGGTGTTGCTTCCTTTGTAAGGAAAAGTGAACTTATCTCACTACAATAATCATCGTTAGTAATCTTTGCTCTGTCTTTATACTTACTTTCCAACGCTACAAGGAAGTTTGCCTTTGCCCTTTCAAGTTCACTGTTTAAAAAACCATGTCTTTTAATTCTTTCAGTTTCAATCATAATCGTTTCAAGTGCCCTAGCTTCTTCATTTGGATTAGCTATAGCACCTATTACGTATGTATCATATCCTCTGACAAAATCACTGGGCTGAGTCCATCCGGCAACAAAAGCAGGATTTCCTTTCTGCAGCAATTCTTCAATTCTGATTCCTGACATCATTCCATATAAAGCTTCAATATAGCTGTCACGCATATCATTGAGTGTCTTTGCCTTTTCATCCTTATTCTCATTCAGGATATACATATTCATTTGAATCTGCGGAGCTTCCTTATCAGTAGCAACAACAAAATATGGTTCTTCGTGTGAAGGAATTTTAAATTCAGGCTTCTTTTTTGGGTTTTCTACAGCTTTAATCTGTGAAAAAAGAGTTTTTACCTTTGCTTCAACTTCTTCTGCATTTATATCACCAACAACTGCAATAGCCTGATTGTCTGTCCTGTACCAGTCATTATAAAAGTTTCTTAAAACGTCATATTCATGATACCTGATAACTGTTGTATCTCCTATTACATCTCTAACTGCATATTTTGAACCTTTGAAAAGTACCGGGAACCATTGACTTCTCATTCTGAAAGATGCATTTCTGCGTGTTCTCCATTCTTCAGTCAATACTCCTCTTTCAAGATCTATTTCCTTTTCTGTAAGAGAAAGACCATCAGCCCAGTCGTGCAATACTAGCAAACAAGTATCTACCAACCCGTTGTGTGTTGTAGGGACATCGCTCATATTATAAACTGTTTCAGTAAAAGAAGTAAATGCATTGACATTACGTCCGAATGCTACCCCATGCTTTTCAAGTGTATTTAAAATACCCTTGCCTTCAAAATGTTGTGTTCCATTGAATGCCATGTGTTCCAGAAAATGTGCAAGTCCATTCTGATTATCCTCTTCAAGAAGAGCACCAACATTCTGGATGATATAAAAGCTTGCCCTTTCCTTAGGTTCTTCATTATGCCTGATATAGTAAGTCATACCATTTTCAAGAACTCCTGTCCTGATCATTGGATCAACAGGTACAACTGATGAAAGGTCGGTTTGAGAAATCCCAAATTTGGCGATTAGCATTATAAGCACTGTTGCCAGGTAAAATAGAATTTTGTTCATTTTTTATAGTTTTTGAGGTTTTATCCTTCAGATTAATTTTTCCAAAACGATAAGTACGATATTTTTATTATTAATTACACTTTTTTATAACTATTTTAGTCTCTAAATAACAGAAAATTATTTTTCTAAAACAAAATTATGAAAAAAGCAGTTTTTTTATCATTGATTATTTGCATATTATCCCTGACTTCATGTGATATACTATTGCAATTGGCAGAAACAGCAGTAAGCTCTGACAAACCTTTGACAACAACTGAAGTTGTTCAGGGTTTAAAGGAAGCTTTAAAAGTAGGAACTGATACTGCTGTCGTAAGATTAGGTAAAACAGACGGATATTACCTTGATAAGCTGATTAAAATAAATCTTCCGCCTGAAACTGCTGAAGTGATAA
>JAGODU010000160.1 GCA_017998095.1 Prolixibacteraceae bacterium
TCGTTTATCTAAGGTTATTGAAATAAAATAATCATTTGTCATTTGTCTTTTATGCTTTATATTTTATGTTCATTTAAAAATGTGCCTATAATGTGCCTATAGAAATACAAAATGTGCCTATAGAAACACAAAACAAAACAAAGTTGTATATTTGTAAAATCTTAATAACAAAGATAATACATAAAAAACAAATAACAACAAAAAGGTAAATATTTTGACTGGCAGTCAAAAGGTCATCGGTTCGATTCCGATATTCTCCACTGAAACAAGACGCTGAAAATGAAAGAGTTGCAATCAAAATAGCAACTCTTTTTTTATGTGTATATATATACTGTGCAGTTTTACTGTGTAGTTATTTTTTATTATAAATGATAGTTCATTTAATTCTATCAAATATAAAAACATACTATAATAGCTTGAAATATTTCTATTTTACCAAATACTCCAAAGCTTCTTCTCTTGAATTGAAACTGTATGTATTTTATTTCATATCTAAATTATATGCAGCAAGCACTTTTCAATATTAATTATCAAACAAATTATAAAAAATCTTAAACTAATTTTCAGATAATCAGAACTATTTAATTATGCAGGATTTTACCTTTGAATTACAAGTTTTTTTATTACAAATGACTCAGAATTAATTAAATGTATTAGAAATGCTCCTTGCCTTATATCACTTATATCAACTGAATTATCACCTTCTGTATTCGTCTTTTTAATTAATTTTCCGTCTAAAGTCAAAATTAAAACTGAAATATTCTTTTCTCTTAATCCTTTTATAAATAGATTGTCTTTTGCAGGATTAGGATAAATCTGAACCGTTGACAATGAATTGATATTATCTACTTCTTCTGGTTTTAATGTTGTAAAATTCCACATTTCTGACCACTTGCCTTTACCTGATATATTTTCTGCATTCACCCTCCAGAAATATGTTGTGTTGGGTTGAAGTCCGCTTATTTCTTTACTGGTAGTTATTATATTCTTTTCGTTAACAATAAATGAACCGAAGTCTGATCTTTCAGATACCTGTAAGATATAACTGATTGCATCCGAAGCACTGCTCCAATTCAAAATAAGAGATGTTTTCTGATCTGTTGAATTGTTTAATGGACTTAACAAAGCCACTTCACCCGGTAATGAAACAATGGTAGTAAAACTCCATGTATCTGACCAACTGCTTGTTCCTGCTATATTAGCCGATTTTACCCTCCAATAGTAAGTAGTATTATTTAAAAGTCCATTGACAGATTTACCGGTTGGTTTTATTCCAATTTCATCCAAAATAGTAGTACTGAAATCAGATTCTACAGAAACCTGCAACCTGTATGTTGCAGCATCAGACGCAATACCCCAGCTAAACTCTTGTGCGATTGACTGATTTATTGAATTGTTATCTGGATTTAGAAGTTTTACATCTCCGGGTAATGAAATAATGGTGGTGAAACTCCATGTGTCCGACCAATTGCTTGTTCCTGCTAAGTTTGCTGATTTTACTCTCCAGTAGTATGTTGTATTATTTGAAAGTCCATTGACAGATTTGCCATTACTTGTTATATTACTCTCATCCAGAATCGTAGTACTGAAATCAGATTCTACGGAAACCTGAAGCCTGTAGCTTGCTGCATCAGACGCAACACCCCAGCTAAACTCTTGTGCGATTGCCTGATTGATAGAATTATTCATCGGACTTTCAAGGATAACTGTACCCGGTTTTGCAATGATTGTCTTAAAACTCCAGATGTCAGACCAGTTAGACGTTCCATCAGTGTTTTCGGCATTAACCCTCCAATAGTAAGTTGTATTATTTAAAAGTCCGTTTATTGATTTGCTTGTTATTTTGATTCCGCTCTCGTCAATGATTGTTGAACTGAAATCTGACCTTGTTGATACCTGTATGGAATATGTTGAAGCTTTGTTTGAATTATTCCAGCTTAAGACAGTATTGATATTTTGACCAGTTGTATTTTTTGCCGGACTTAACAACACCGGAATATCAGGCACAGTTTTTCCCATTTCTCCGCTATTTCTGACCTTATTGCTTATTCTAAGTTCATCCATATATCCATTGAAACAATTATCTCCTGCAAGCCCGTTTCCTATCCGCAGGTCCTGTTTTCCTGTTTCTATTATCGTTCCTTCCGGATATGAAGTAAATGATTCATCAATTTTTTCATATTTATTGTCCCGTAAAACTATTTTTACTAAATGATTTTCATAGTCATTTATCAAAGAAATATGATACCACTTACCCTTTGTGATAGTGTTTTCTGCTGACATTACATTAATTGAACCCTTGTTGCTTTGGAATCCGTATTTAAGCCTTCCCATTGAAGATGGAACTTCTAAATAATAGTTTGCACTCCAATAATCAGTTGGTAAAAGTATTGGAACAGGCCAGCTGTTATGGCTCAAATTCCAGTCTTTAATATTCATCCAGAATTCAATAGTCCAGCTTCCTATCAAACTCAAATCCGCAGTGTGAGGAACAGTTAAGAAAGATTGTTGGGCTGGATTTCCGTTGTCAAAAAAGATTGCCTGATTCATCCAATCAAAAGGGCTGTCTGTATATGTTTTTTCCGGACCTATATCGTTAACCTGGTAATTGTGTGTTTCTTCTTTAAGGTTATTATCAAAATGCATTAATAAAACAGTATTGTCATCTATACCATAAGGCCCGATGTTTATTGTTTTAAAACTCCGGGTTTCTGACCAATCACCTGATCCGACTGCATTTACAGCATTTACTCTCCAAAAGTAAGTTGTGTTGTTGAGAAGCCCTTCTATTGATTTACTTGTTGTTGTAAGCCCATTTTCATTAATAATGGTTGAGCTGAAATCAGATATTGTTGATACCTGCAAAGTATATGTGGCTACATTCGGTATATTGTTCCAGCTTAAAACTGTATTAAATGGCTGGTTTGTTGAATTATCTTGTGGCATTAACAAAGTTACTGCTTCAGGTTTCCTTAAGGCAACTATGAAACTTCGGGTTTCAGACCAGCTGCTTGTTCCTGCCATATTTGTTGCATTTACCCTCCAGTAGTAAGTAATATTTTCTGATAAACTATTAAACAATTTACTTGCACTGTTTATCCCGCTTTCATTAACAATCAATGCGCTGAAATCAGAAGCAGTTGATACTTGTAAAGTATAACTGTTTACATTGGGAGAATTAGCCCAATTTAATAAAACATTTTTGGTTCCTTCTTCCGAATTATCCAGTGGTGTTTTTAAAATCGGAGCATCAGGTTTTTCTGCAAAGAAAATGTCATAAGTTCGTGCAATATTGCTTATTCTCAACTCGTCAATATATCCATCAAAATAATCATATCCCTGTGAACATCCACCTATCAACAAGGGACCGGTGTTTATCCCCGGCAACCATCCATCCTTGCCAATATATGGTTGAGATTTGTAATAAACTAATTCATCATTTGTATCATGAACCAAAATCTGAAGGTTTTTTGTATCAGTCTTCCTGATAAAAGTGAAGTGATACCACTTGCCGGATTCTAAAATATAAGGATTCGTGTCGAAGAAAGTATGATATCCTGTTTCAGAAGATTTATATTCATAAAACAAAGAACTTTCTTGTTTATTAATTCTCAGATTGTAATTTATACCCGACCAATCGTTACTGAATTTATTTACTAAAAAAGCATTGCTGTTCCAGTTTTTTATATAACACCAGAATTCTATCGTCCAATCGTTTTGTAAGTTTAGCGCTTCATTATGGGCAAATGATATTAATGACCTGCTGTCGGGCGAAGAATTATCAATTTTTGCACAACTTCCTAATCCGGGTATGTCATTCTGAGGGAAAGAAACACCTGACTCCTGACTTGTTGCCGTTCCTCCGATAAATGATTCATTGTTGAGATTACCGTTGAAATGCATCAGCAGTACTGTGTTATCATCAGGACAATATTCTTTTTTATATTCCGGCTTATAATAATCAGGCTCAAGTTTTATAATAGCGAAATTGTTAAAATGATGCCCCCCTAAGTTATTCAAAGGGTAATATCCGTCAAGATACCCATTGATATCAGCCCATCCGAAATTCACATGCACAAACCCGTTGGGTTGATATCCGTCTGCTATAAAGGCATGCCCTCCCTGACCTGAAACATCACCGGATCCCGACAACATAATTGGTCTTTTATTATCAAGCTCATTAAAGCAGAAATTTGACCATTGTTCATACGTGAGATTACTTCGCTGAAGTAATTCAGAAGTAGGGGAATATCCAAAGTGGTCTGCCCACGATTCAAGCCAGTTAGTGTAAAGTTCTCCTCTTTGATTATCAAGAGAAATGCAAAAGCTTGAGTTCAATAAAGCTGAAGGTCCATATACATCTTCTGTAAGTGAATTATCATTTGGCAGAAAATCAGGCATATTATCCCAGTCATAATGAACATCTGCAAGATCGTAATAGAAATCACCCCATGCCTGATCATTAACATGGATAATTCCTTTCCCATGCTCAGGATAATTCCAGTATTTCATCATTTGTGTAGCAGCTGTAATAGTGCAGCCTGTCCGGTAATGTCCGTTTTCTTCTTTATAATAAGTCGGATTTTCAGGGTAATATGCATTATAAGGCCACCACTGATGCCAATGTGTTGTAAGCAGAGGAAGAACTTGTTTTGTACCATAACTACTGAAGTTGTTTGAATAAAGATTTTCCCATTCCTGCAGCACTTCATCTGTAGCAACTTCACTCATGTGGCTTTGATAAACGTTGTACCCAATCCAGTTGGCCTCACCCGTAAAATCGTATCCAATGATTGGCCTCATTCGTTCAATAGCAGAAACTGCAACCCATCCCCCGGAAGTGAAATTGAAAACATGAAAAGAAGGTTGACCCCAAAAAAATTCACTATTATATCTTTTTATTTCTGTACTTGCCGTTTTATTTGGATTCCAGTGTTTATACCAGTTCTTAGCTATTGTTTCAGCCTTTTCCCTGGTAATAGTTTTAGTATCTAAAATGTAATTTCCAAAATAAACTACCGGCAGTTCAACATTTGCTGACCCTGTATTTAATATTCTATTTCCGTTTTTGCCATTACCAACAAGTCCCTCAAACTGATCACAATTCTGAGTTACATCAATATAAAATTTGTATTCATACGACTTACCCTGAGGAAGTGGAATTGTCAAACTGTAAATATTACTTCCCGATTGTTTTGTCATAACTTTGTTTAAATTCCAATTATTGAACTCTCCGACCAGATAAACTTTGTTAACCGTTGGATTAAAGAAACCAAGTGTTACATAGTTCGACATGTCAACGCGAAATGTAATTGATACGTCCTGCTGAGATGCAGTATTAGTCAGCTGTGACTGATTATCATTCTTTTCAGAAGCTTGTGCATTGAAATTTATCGTGCTGATAAAATACAAGAAAAAAACAGTAATTACGAATCCGGGGTTTTTCATATTATAAAGGTTTTTGGTTAAGGTGCTTAAATTGCAATTTTGAAACATTGACCTCTTTATTCAACTATTTTAAATCATAAAAATAATACTAATATTTAATACATAATAATATTCATAATTAAATTACATAAGATTCTTTAATGGGTTTTATTTTTTTGAAAATAAACTTCCAGGGGAACTCAACCCTGCCAAAGTACCACCAAATTACCACCAAAGTACCACCTCATTCGGCCACGGTCGAATAAGGTACGAATGAGGTCCTATTGAAGTCCGGCTTAAACAGCTACATTTTATGTCGGAGGATGTAACCTGCTGGTAAACCATTTTCTAACTGATTGCATGGTGCTTCGCTGATTACCCGGTGCCCGGCGGCGACATGTCGATATTTCTTCACTGTCTTCAGGCGCACCCCACCTTATTTCTATTCCATCATTCGGATTATAGGACATTTCAAAAGCAGCTCTTCTGCTAATTATTTCTCCAACTGTTAGTTCCTTTGAAGATCCATCTGTACGGACATAGCTAATTGAAAGCTCTGTGACCTTTTTGTCCAGAACTGACTGAAGCTTTTGCCTTGTTTCCTCAGGTGAACTTAATTTTGAAATATTGTAATCTTCAGGTGAATTGGCAACCTTATCAGGAAAGGTTATCACAGCATCAATTGCTATAAGAAGCCTCAAATCACGATTTGGTGTTGAATAATCTTCCCACACTCCTCCGGTCTGAAAGATTCCTCTTGCACTTGTTGGCATGGGAATTACAGCCCCGGGATGCGATTTATAATATTCTTCGCCGTTGGCTACAGATTTTACTCGCACCAGCAGCTGTTCATAAAGTGCATTTATCAGGTTAAGCAGTGTTGCTTCAGGATCTAAAGGCTTCGGATTGATAACCCGTTCCATGGTATTATAAAAAACCTCACTGTCCATCATCTTTTGTTGCATGGAAAATTGAGGAAACCCTGCTGTAGCATTCAGCTCTTCATTCTTCATCTGGCTTAACTTTCCATTATCAAGAATGATTGGACGAAAGGCCTTGAAACCCGGTTCTCCCACAACTTCTTTTGTGTTAAAAAGGAAATTTCCTTTCCAGAAACGTTTTATGGCTATCGTCTTATCTGGTTGGGCATCAACGGCAAGAAGTTTGCCAGGTTCATCCTTTGTTTGAGGCAGCCATCTGACAATGATGAAGGTATGTCCGTATGGATCAGCATATACAGTTCCCGGACGGAGCGACTCCCTTTCAAGTGAAACCGGATAGTAATCTGAGTTTTGATTATCGAGGGAAGTTCTTGCCGTGCCTGAATGAACGCCATTCATTATATTTCTGATGAAGGAATTAAAAGCAAGTACCGGGTTCGACTTTGAAGAGGGTGATTCATTGGTAATCCATTGTCCGGTACTTGGATTGCGTCCTACATAGCCTCTGTCACAGATATGAAATCCAAAGGGAAGTCCTGCTTTCCATGCAAAATATGCCCTTAGGAAGAAGGGATTATCTGCACAGTCAGGTTCCATGATTACTTTGTTTTTTCCTTCAGGATCATCTTCGCCAAGCGAGAGATGGTTGTAAAGAAAGTTTTTGCTTTTATCTTGTGTCACCTCATGCAGCGCCGGCCATGAAGTCTGCTCATTACAACCCTGAAATAAGGCATTGACCCACGCTGAATATAAGGCTTCAGTTTTATTGTCCCAGCTATTTAAAGTTTTCCAGACAGTACCTTTTCGTGCAGGTGTTTCACGAGGAAATACATCAAATTCCAGAGTACTTAATTCCTGTTTATTACGAAGCAAAGTAGCTTTGTATTTTCCTTCAGGTATTCCTTCGAAGTGGTCGATTCGCCAGTAGGGCGATTCATCACCGGTGATACTGCTGACAGATTTGTAATTTCCGTCCCGGCTGCTTATTATAATTTTAGCTTTGCGGACGTTCTTTCCTCCTGTGGCAAGGATACGGAAGCTCTCTCCCGGTGAAGGATTTGCAGGAGAAATCATCATTGCATTGATTGACGGAATTTCATCAACAGCTTCTTCAATTTCAGTGGAGTCGGGTTTTAAGAATGAATCAAGACCTTTGTTGTTTGATTGATTTTTACACGATGCGAAGCCTATGAAAACTCCTAAAATAACAGGCATTAAAATAAGAGAACGTATATATATTTTAAGCATATTCTTACGTTTGAAATTTTGGTGTAAATATAGTATAAAACATGTGAAAGGGGAAAGAAGTACATTAGAGTTATGTTAAAGCAAGATGAAAGATGGATTGAAAGTTTGGAACTATAGAGAGGTTTTAATTATTTTCGGCAGATTTTTAATTTTCAGATAAAACGGGCATGTACGTGACGATGATAAAAAGGGATGATATTCACATGCGGATTCCATCCGGTTTTGTAAATCAAATTTTATTCGGATGAAAATCCTTATTAGTCTTTTCTTCTTATTGATTTTAAGTTCAGGGGTAACTTTTAATAATTTCACTAAAGAGCCCGCTTCATATACCAGAGTAAGGCAAGCATACTCAGAAAAGAATAAGATAATAGATAAAACTCTTTCCGAATATTGTATTTCACGTGACAGTATCAGGATTTATATACGGGCTTTTAAAACTGAAAAAAAGCTGGAGCTGTGGGCAAAAAATGATTGCGATTCTGTTTTTGTAAAGATCAAGGAATACAATATCTGTAAGCTTTCAGGTAATATCGGTCCTAAGAGGCGTAGTCGCGATTTACAGGTACCTGAAGGTTTTTATTACATTTCTGACCTTAACCCGTACAGCAAGTATTTCTTATCAATGGAAATCAATTATCCTAATGCTTCTGACAGTATCAGGGGAGTTAAAGGCCGTCTTGGAAATGAAATATTTATTCATGGTGATTGTTTGTCATCAGGTTGTCTGGCAATGAGTGATGCCAACATAAAAGAACTTTTTATTTATTGTGCTGAAGCTTATTGTCGTGGACAGGGAAAAATAGGGGTGACTATCTTTCCGGCAAGACTTACCGATGAGAAATATTCCCAGTTGGTTTCAAAGTACAGCAAGGATAAAGATAAAATCAGTTTATGGGGAGACCTGAAAAAGGATTACGATCTTTTTGAGCAATCGAAAGTACCGTCAACAGTTATGTTCCTTCCAGACGGAACACACTCAGTGAATTAAATTTTATTTTAAAAATACCAGGGATGGTTTTTAACCATTACTATCCCTTCACTATTAAGTGAATTTAATATCCTGCGAGCAGCAACATTATTACGTGTAGGAACATATTTCGGGTCGTTTGGATCAATACTGCTGATGTGTACCCTTCCTGAAGCGTGTATAAAGTCGCTGTTCCCAAGATAAATGCCAACGTGGCCTATATGCTTGTCATCCCTTCCAAAGAAAAGCAGGTCGCCCGGCTTTAAATTTTCCGGATTATGAAAGTCGATAACTTCGCCATAGCGGGCTTGTTGGGAAGCATCGCGGGCAAGAATAATTCCCTGGGAGAAATAGGCTATTTTTACAAATCCTGAGCAATCAACAGCTCTTACAGAGGCTCCGCCCCAAATATACGGGGGGCCCATCATTTTTTGAGGCAATGAAAGCAGATTCTTAGTATCAGGCTGACGTGAACTCCATTCTTCAATTGGAATACACTCCTTTTTCC
>JAGODU010000161.1 GCA_017998095.1 Prolixibacteraceae bacterium
TTTTATAAATCTGACTTTTACAGGCAGAAAATTATTTTCCAGAATTTTTCACTTGACCATTTTTTTTGAGACCTGAATTCTGTCTCGAATTCACTTTTTAAGTATTTATAGTAAAGCAACACCTGCTCCACCAGCACTGCATATTGACGGGTACGGGGGGGGTATCCCCCATAGGGGTGGATACGACTGGGGTGAGGTATGTCGTACAATATGAATTATTAAAGGATTAAAATATAAGCCGTTATGAATGAATACCCAAACACTTTGGATGACCTTGTGACTGATATGGAACTTAACCCAGACAAGTACAAACATCTTCAATTTATTTTAAACCGCCAGAAACACATGAATCTGGGACTGGGGCAGTTTTATCTGGTAGTGAATGAAGTTGGCTTCGGTTTATACCGATTGAATGATGTAGATTACCACAACGGTATTGTTCGGTTGTCATTCACAAATCCTGCAACTGACAATAGTGCTGATATAAGTCTGGACATATCCAATAAACATCCGCAGACATTCTTGATAAACTGGAAAGACATAGAGGATATGGTTTATTCAGGAATAGTAACAAATTATTCAGATAATGAACTGCTTGAACTTAATAATGAGTTGACATGAGTAACGCTAAATACATTAATAGTTCAGGAAGAAAAGTAATAGAATATTATCCACCAGATTCAATTATGGTTGACCTTCATTTCATTCTCACGCAAAACAGGATGCTGACCCGTAATATGCCATATATGGTACTTGAAAAAAGGATAGCGGGAGACCATGTGACAGCAATTCGACTGCTTGAATTTCATGAAAAGGATGGCGTTATCTCGCTTTCAGTTCAAGAACTTGAAAGTAAAAAGAAGTATCTCCTTTCAGCAAATATGGATTATGATGGGGATATGTGGATTTGGTCAATTGCTGATTATCCAACCCTAATGGCAGGGACAGTTAAAATGACAGGTTAAAAATTTAATCGGTTACAGTTTCAATGTTTTTTCTCAACTGCTCTGCAAGACCAATAAGATTCATTGTTGGCAACAAAATGGGTTTATTGCCAGATTGGGTAGTAAGGGTGCTGATATAAGACCTTATATATGGAAAAACGAGAGCAGGAGCATTAGTGACAAAATACTTCATCAACCCTTCCATTTCAGTTAGTTCGGCTTTAATTGCAAAGGTTGACTCAGTTTCAATTTCAATGAAATCTTTTTTGTCTTGAGCAGTCTGGACATTAACAGTTAAGAATAATTTGAAAATATTTGTTTTAACGAAATGCTTTCCACTGGCATTAAAACTAATGCCCAGTTCAGTTCCAATAAAATCGAGAAAAGTAAAGTGACTTTTCTGTACTTTAAATTCAACAAAACTAAATGATGATTTTTCGGCTGGTATCATGCTGCTAAAGCGTAAAAATCTTCTGTCTGAACAGATGCAAAAAATTCATTGTTTGCTATAAGTCCCATCAAATAAGTATTAAAATCGGGTATCAAAAAATTATTAACAGTGATTGGGTTAAAATACATCCTCTCAATCAAATCATCGGTTGTAATCAGATACGAGTTTTTAATCACCCGAAATTCAAGATATTCCATATCAGAGATTTCCGAAATGAAGGCAATCGTGCCCCCTAATCCAGATTCATAATAATTTATTGAGGTTTCAGCACTGAACTTAACGAATTCTTCATTATTGAAAATGTTGGATGAAGGAATATAAATAAAACTCGCTTCCGAAAGTTCATCATAGGAGTACCTACACTCAGACAAATTCGGGAAAAGTTCAAATAATCTGCTGGTAATGAAATTAATATACTCAGTTCTGGTCATATTTATAAATTCTTTTAAGAATTTTATGTACTGTTTCAGCATAGTTTAATGCGCTATCGCTCTTATCTTTTTCGATAATTATAGGCTTATAGTCAGCATTGTTCCTCAAACTTTTTAACTTACTAATATTTTCATTAAACTCCTGTGCGTCTTTAAGTTGCTTGAGACTTATGATGCTTTTGTGGATATATCTGATTAAGTAATCATGCTCCGATGGTTGGACTTTTCTTCCATTTAAAATATAACTCTCTGTTTCCCGATTTTGAATTATATCCGAATCGGTTAAGCCAAAGTCGGATAGAATTATATATTTTATTGCCTGAAAGCATGAATAATAACTACAATGAACACTCGAACAATGATGTCTATTTGGCAATTCTTTTAATACAGAAGCCGCATCAAGATTGGTTATTGCCTTGTCTCTCAGTTGTCTACACATTATGGTCTGAGAAAAATGGATTGCAAATGTAATCAAATTTATAAAGATTCAGAAAAATACAAAAAGATTTCACACTAATTGTCATCCCACTTAAAAAATTGATGCCTTTTATTACTGAACAATAAAAATTAGGTTTGGTTTAAAAATAACAATCAATGATAAATTCGGCTTGAACCTTTGTTTGGTGATTCATTACTATCCGATTCCTTTACTGAAATTATACTATTTGAGCAAATACGAGTAAACTGTACCCCGACTGATAGTTAATGCTTTTGAGATACCTGATACACTTATACCTTCAATTTTCATTTTCTTGATTTTTTCTACTTTAGTTTCTTCCAGTGTGGGTCGACCCCCAACTCTCCCCTGCTGTCGTGCTCTGGCTAACCCAGCATGTACCCGTTCTGAAATTCGAATCCGCTCCTGCTTCGCCAGTGTTGACAACAATGCGATAATCACATCCGCAAAAATTCCGCTTGAGTCGATATATTGCTCGGTGTAACTCTTGTACATAACATTATAGTCATCCAACATTTGGAGATAACGGATAGTATCACGAGTGCCAGAACGACTAAACCTGTCAAGAGAATAGAACAGCAACAAAGAAAATTTATGCTTTGAAGCATCTGACAGCATTCTGCTAAACTCAGGGCGTTTTGCTGATGCACCAGAAATTATATCAGCGTAAATTTCAACTATTTCATATTTCATTTTATCACAATAATCCTGAAGTATCAGACGCTGGTTGTCCAATTCCGAAGATTCCTTTGAGATTCGTAAGTAAAGTGCGACTTTCATATTGTTGTCTATTTAGTGTTCAAAAATCGGATGTTATTTGCACAGTAAAATTCGGCTTGTAAAATCCCCATTTTTCGGGCATTTCAGACGGGTAAATTTTGATAGGTTTTTTGAACAGTCCATTTTCTTGTATTTCAAAGTTTAATTTGAAGAACAGGCGTAAAAACTCGTATATATATTATCAAACGGCATGAAGTTCTTCTTTAACTCAACTTTTGCCACGCCAACAATTTCACTTCCTTCCATGAACATCAATATCATATATGCGATATCGAAGTCATCATCGACTGGATGAGTGATTATATGTAATATGCGTTTGTTTTGGTGTTTCATAGCAGCCTATTATACTGGGCAAAGATATGCTATTTTTTGTAACCTAATATAATAGGCTACATTTCTTACCTTTGAGAAAAATATTTATTATGAAACCTGCTGAAATTGACCCTGAATACAAAGAATTGTTTGATGAAATAGGGGCAAAAATTAGAGAACTTAGGAATAAGAAGGGTATTAGTTATAAAAAGATGGCAGAAGAAATCGGTTTCGACAGGAATACCGTAAATTTAATTGAACTCGGTAAAACAAACTTTCAGTTCCTGACCCTGCTCCGAATCCTCAAGTACCATAATATTTCATTTTTTCAGTTTGTTGAATCGCTAAAGCGTTAAGAAATCTGCATGCGGGGCGGACATTTGCGGATTTTTGCCCTTTAAGGAACGAAATATGCTCAGTTAAGCGTTAAAAGCCACAATTCCCGACAAGTTTATTCACAAGTTGAGTACAATAAAACGGTATTCTGGTGCTAAATTAGTACCAGATTTGATAATTAAGGTTCATCTTAATCCACACTTTAAGGTATTTATAGGAAACCAAAAAAATTATGTCAAGAAGAAGAATTCCAGAATACCATTTAAAGAGATTTGAAGAGATTACAGGCTTCGTAAGAAATTACCGCATAAATGATGGGTTAACTCAAGCAGAATTTAGCGACATGTCGAATACACATGTTAATACATTACAGAGATTTGAAAAATGTGATAAAAATATCACACTCGTCACGTTCTTCAATTTCATCGATGCTATGGATATGACACTTGAGGAGTTCTTTGAAGGTATGGAATGAATGTGATACAATTACCTTCTCAAATTCACCCGCTTCTGGGTTAATCATGGAATTTCCATTTCATTTAATTAAATTTCGACCTAATTATTATATTTTTTGCAATGGAAAAAGGTCGTATTCAAAACCTTAGTACAGATTACAATTACTCAACAATTCCTGTAAAAATACTGAATGACAGCAAATTATCTGCCACAGCCAAAGGCATACTGGCTTTTCTTCTGAGTCTGCCCAAGAACCATAATATCAACAAGAAAGACCTTACAACATATTTTAAAGAAGGGTACTATGCATTAAATAAGGCATTTGAAGAACTTGTTAAACACAGGATTGTCCACACAATTGAAGTGCGGGACAAGAAGGGACATTTTAAGGGTTTTGAATATGTCGTTCATGAGTTCCCCAAAAAAAGGTTTGGAGACCAGAAAAAAGTATTACCGAGTCGTAATTACCGCAAATCGGATATTCAGGATTCGGGTGATATCCTATTGAACAACATCTTCAATGAAGATTGCATTTTAACCATGAGTAAGATGCCAGATAATTATGTTGATTTGGTGCTTACATCTCCACCATATGACAATTTACGGTCATATAATGGCAATAATAAATTCGAGTTTGAAAAAATCGCTGTTGAACTTACCCGAATTATTAAGAATGGTGGTGTTATTGTCTGGATTGTTGGTGATGGAGTAAATAAGGGGGGTAGTGAAACTTGTACATCCTTTAAACAGGCATTGTTTTTCAAGGAGTACTGTGGACTCAGACTCCACGATACGATGATTTTTGAAAAGAATACGACTACCTATCCTGCAAAGCCTGATGGAATAAGGTATACAGCATCCTTTGATTATATGTTTGTCTTCAGCAAAGGCAAGCCTAAAACTGTGAATCTGATTGCTGATAAAAAAAACAGATGGTCAGGAACTACCAATTTCGGACAAAAGACAGACAGGAATGAAAATGATGAACTTATTCCCGTGAGAAAATTCAAACCTATTCCAGAATATTCACCCAGAACTAACATATGGAGATATGTGACAGGGAATGGTTATTCCACAGAGGACAAAATTGCCCATCAACACCCAGCCATATTTCCAGAGCAACTGGCATATGACCATATCTTAACTTGGACTGATGAAAAAGATGTTGTTTATGACCCATTTGCGGGGTCTGGGACTGTTCTTAAAGCAGCAATGATAAATAATAGGAAATTCATGGGAAGTGAGATTGTCAAAGAGTATTTTGAATTGGTAAATAAACGGTTAAAAATGATATAATCCTTCCCATGTTATTTTTTAACTGTTTGAAATCTCTATCAACTTGTTGATTAATTTATTTGTGTTTTCCTGAAACTGCGGTATCGGGTAGTTTGATTGAAGATTTGCTATGTCCTCTTCAAGTGCCAATTGTGTTTCCATTGTAATGCCGTCCAATTCATATATCTGCCATAGAGTTTCGAGACTGACATAGTTAAAATAGTCCTGCTCAACGTGCTTAGGAAGTGTTATTTCCTGCAACTGCTCCCAGAATAATTCGTTGTCTTTTAGTTTATTGTCATCATCAGCATGCAACATTGAATAAAAGAAAACCTCATCGAAATCATCCACGTAATCAACATAATCCGTTTCATTAATCAGCCTATGCATTATCTCATCGGCATTGAACTCTTCAAATTCCACCCGATAGATGAAATCGAATGATTTGAACACATCGTTTATGATTTGCTCAACCTCTTTTCTTTTGTTTATCGGGAATACCAGTGAATCATGCCGTGTAAAACAATTGATACCCTGTTTTTTTGCCTCTTTCCAGATATTGTCGATGAAGACCTCTGCTTCTACTCGTTGCAGACCTATCGCAAACTGATTATAGCCATTTTTTTCTTTGAAATCATTTATGATGCTGATAACAGTCGGATATAAATGTCTGAACTGGCGAACCAGTTCATTTTCAGGTTTGGGTTTCGAAAAAACTGTGCGAAAAGCAATTCCTTTACCGTGTGCCCGTTGTGGCAGGTTTAATTCACTTTTTATAATGGAATAAAAGTCATGCAACAGGGCATCACACAAATACTGGTAAACATCATTTGTAATATAATCATTTATGATTGGACTGGTTGTGTTCAGACCCTCTTCAGGAAGTTCATTTTTATGCCCGTCCAACACCCTTACAAGACCCGTAACAAAAGATTTTGCTTGTTTCTTTTTAAATTTTGCAATTAATTCAACACCAGAATGGTTCAGGTAGTAGTTTATCATGTTGGCAAACAATGCAAACTGACTGCACTTCAAATCGGCTTGTTGAATATATTGTCCGTTGATGCGGATAAACGGTAGCAAAGCCGTTGGTAGTGAAGATAATTTGCTGTAAACCCTCAGTGTGTTGCGATTCCTGCTGAAATTGAAATTGTCAGGAAGGAAACTCTTTACCTGCCACATGTAATGAGTTGAAAGATTCTGAACGGCAATGCGGTTGAACTGCTCTTCATCAGCAATCACAAACTTGTCTTTGTAGTAAAGCAACTTCTTACCCTGCTCATCAGCAATTTTCCGTGCTGCTTCAACACTCATGTGACTTGCTGTAAAACCATCATTGTCACGGTAAATTCGAACCAAAACAGGAAGGGTCTTTGGTATGCCTTCAATGTAATCATTGTTCAGATAACCATTGACAACATCAGCAATATTGGTTTCAACCCATTCCAGTGCTTTACCCTTTTGCATCCGTATCAGTTCTGGTTTTATTCCGAGTTTGGTGATTGCGTCCCTGCCAGTTGCGGTTGAATCCACCATATCTGCCGACAGGCTCTTGGATTTTGTTCCAGCGTATCTAATAATCGTGCATTCGTCATGGAGATACTCAGGGTTGATTCGATACCCCGTGACACGAGAGGAATTGCCAAAATCATCAACATATAGAACCCAGTCTTTCTGAATTACCTGTTCCGTTACCAGTTTGTCAATGTATTTTGAATAATGTGAACCAATGGTAGTTCTCCAATATTCACGGGATAAAGGGGAGAAGTGAAGATATGAAGCATCATCAGACATTTGATGCATATAAATCAAACCTACAACCAACAGATAGTTATCATGCGTTCTAAACTCTCTTTCATTAGCAGTAATGTTTCTTATAACATTCACAACTCTCTTAGGAAGATATTCAGAATAGAATTTTATTTTGCTCATAAGTCAACAACAAATAAGAAAGAAGATGTCCATGTTTGTAGCCAAGACTCGTAATTTACATGACCAAGACCCTCTGTATATTCTTATTATACAGCATTATACGGACATGTAATATGGTTGAATACAAAGATAGCAATTTTGAGTCTTGGTCACATAGATGATTAATAATTGGTCAAAAAACAAGAAAATTTTTCTAATTAATGAATATTTTATATGGTATTAAATGATATAACAGTTATTATCTAATGTATTACTTTAGTTAATGTGTGTATCAGCCAGATATTCCATTAATAAACGTTTCAACAAAATCCATTATCCGTTTCAGTATCCTTTCCCCTGTTGTTCTACGCTGAAGCAGGGTTGGTTTTTCTTCAACCAGCAGTTCCAGTATTTCATCCCGCATGGGTTCTTGTTCGGAATACAAATAATTTTCAATCAATGTTTGTGTTTTTTCTTTCGATAATTTTTCTTCCTCAACCATCTTCAGGAATGCCTTCTCCTGCTCCACCATCCAAAACTTCTCAAATTCCTGTGGTATATCATCGGTATCCAAAATAACGGGCATGTTTTCCCTTATGAACTTTTCAATCAGTTCCTTTTTACTTCTTAACTGCATTTCAGTATTCAGCAGGTTGAATATTTCCTTTTCAATCTGCTCCGCATCTTTTTTCTGGTTGGCTTTAAGTTTGATGAGCAAACGAATGATGTATGCAACATTTATTTCGTCACGGTGAATAAGTTCCAGTTCAAAGTCAACGTCTTCGAGTATGCTGACTTTTTCTTTGGCATGTTCGCTTTTTACTTTATCATGCAGGTCAAGATACTTACTCTTATAATCTTCAAACTGCTGTTCTGTCATCGATAAATCGCTCCACTTGAAATCGGAGAATGATGCCAGTACGTTTTTTATGCGCATCAAATCCCTGAAGGCTATGATGAATTTCAGTTCATCATCTTCGGTTACCAGATTGTTTACACTATCAACAGTGGGTGTAATTTTAAGCAGGTTGATGAAGCCGTCATTAAATACCTTTACATAATCATCATACGGCTTCATGATGATTTCTTCAATAGCATCCTTGTTGCTGAAAAGGGTTATGGCTTCATCAGTGGCATTTTTCAGGTTGCGAAAAACCACAATGTTACCCTGAGATTTCAGTTCATTCAGAATGCGGTTAGTTCGGGAATATGCCTGTATCAATCCGTGATATCGCAGGTTCTTGTCAACATAAAGAGTGTTAAGGGCTGGACTGTCAAATCCTGTCAGATACATATTAACAACCAGCAATATGTCAATCTTCCTTTCTTTAACCTTTTTGCTGATGTCGTTGTAATAGTTGTAGAAACTCTGACTGTCCCGTGTTGAAAACGCTGACCCGAACATCTGGTTGTAATGTCCGATAAATTCATCCAGTTTTTCACGGGTGTGTGGATTGGTAGCGTAGGCAATATCTGGTTCGGCTGCAACTGAAATTTCTTCTGGGATGAATCCATTAGCATCAACATCATCTTCGTTGGCAATGTAACGGTTTTGTGTATGGCTCGTTGCGGATTAGACAGCGAGTTTTTTCGGTTAAGCAGTAAGGTTAGTAAAAAAGCAATAACTTTGAGTTATACACTTCAGCCGCAATGAGCTATACACGTTGTTA
>JAGODU010000017.1 GCA_017998095.1 Prolixibacteraceae bacterium
ATACAATATATATAACGAAATTTTATACCTTTAGTTTTCATTTTTATCAAACATGAGAAGTAACCAGGTAACTATAAAAGATATTGCACGGAAATTGGGTATTTCACCTTCAACAGTGTCGAGGGCACTGAAGGATCATCCCGACATTAGTCCGCAAACAAAAAAAAGTGTTAACAATCTGGCCAAGAGCCTGAACTATCAGCCCAACGCTGTTGCTTTGAGCCTTAAACATTCAAGAAGCTTTATCATTGGAGTCATTATTCCTGAAACTGTTCATTATTTCTTTTCATCAGTTATCAGCGGCATTGAAGATATTGCCTACGATGCAGGCTATAATGTCATGATCTGCCAGAGCGCTGAACGCTACGAAAGGGAAGTGTCAAATTCACAGATGCTTTATTCAAACAGGGTAGAGGGCTTGCTTGTTTCTTTATCAAAAAACACTGAAAATTTTGATCACCTGAAGTTTTTTCCTGACAATAATATTCCTATTGTGTTTTTCGACCGGGGCACTGACAACTTCCCCTGTGATCAGGTCTTAATAGATGATTATAAGGCAGCTTACAATGCAACTGAATTACTTATTAAAAGAGGGCACAAAAAACTGATTCATCTTTCTGCTCCTCAAAATCTGAATATCGGCCTTGGCCGTTATAAAGGTTTTCAGGATGCTATAATAAACAATGGAATTGCACCACTTAAGATAAACTCATATCTTGCCGATAACTTTGAAATGGCTGATTCTATTGTTGAAAAGCTAATTAAGTCAGGTGATATTCCTGATGGCATTTTTGCTGTAAACGACTTAACTGCTTTAGGAGCTGTATATGCCTTGAAAAGAAATGGAATAAAAATTCCTGAACAGGTTGGTGTTATTGGCTTTGGAAACGGGCAAAATACAAATCTTACCGATCCCCCTCTTTCTACTATTGACCAGAATGGTTATGAAATGGGGAAGGTCGCTGCTCAGTTATTATTAAAGAGAATAAATTCTGATATTGAAAATTTTACTCCAGAAAAACATATCATTGACACACAATTGATTATAAGAAAATCGACTAAGTGATTATATTATAATCAGGTATTTTACCAATAAAAGTTGATGTTTTGTTTATTGAGATTCTTCACTACACTACGTTTCGTTCAGAATGACTGTTGCTTTTTTGGAGTGCATATCTTTACATTACAGGATGCGGGTCATTACGAACAAAGTGATAAATCTATTCTTAAATAATTATTGGCCACTTATAATTTGAGATTATAATCTGCAGGAATTTAGATTTATGACCTAAATTTTTACTCTTCAAATAGCAGTCAAATTCATATCAAATTCTTACCAAGTCCGTACCAAATACCATAAGCGAACTTTCTTATGGTATTTGGTACGGACTTGGTAAGAATTTGGTAGCTATTTGTATGCTGCCTGAAATATGTCGGAAATACAAAAATTTAATAAAAATACTGTTCTTTTTATTTTTTTCCGCAAACGATTGAAATAGGGAGGTAAGCATCAAAACCGTTCTAAACTCTCACAATTATTGAAGGTTACATGAAAGAAATAATTGTTTTTCTCATTCACTTTATATAGTTTTGAATTGTAATTCTGCTTTTTTAATACAGTCGTCTGACTGTTTCTTACTCTATAATGAATCCAGAATAATTTTTGGAGTGAAATTCTTTTATAAATTCTTATTATTTAAACAAATTAACGAAGTAGAGAAATGAAAAAGCCTAGACTAAATTTTTGGCAAATCTGGAATGTAAGTTTTGGATTTTTAGGAATCCAGATTGGATTTGCTCTTCAAAGTGCCAATGTAAGCCGTATTTTATCGAATCTGGGAGCTGATCTTCATTCCCTTTCATTCTTCTGGCTGGCAGCCCCATTGATGGGATTAATTGTTCAGCCGATTGTAGGTGCCGCCAGCGACAGGACGTGGAACCGGCTTGGCAGGCGTGGTCCTTATATTCTGAGAGGTGCCATCGTAGCATGTCTCGCAATGTGGCTTATGCCCAATTCGGCAGCTTTAATTTCTATACTTCCGGCTCTTGTATTTGGTGCAATTATGTTTGCACTGATGGACGGTTCTTTCAATATCACTATGCAACCGTTCAGAGCATTGGTAGCTGATATGGTTCCGGATGAACAAAGAACTCTCGGGTACTCAATTCAAAGTTTGTTAATCAATACCGGTGCTGTTATCGGGTCATTGCTTCCTTTTATTTTGACTAATGTTCTTGGAGTACAGAACACTGCCCCTTCAGGACAGGTTCCTCCTTCTGTTATCTGGTCATTTTACATAGGTGGAGCTATCTTGCTTTTATCAGTTATCTGGACTGTAATAAGAACCAAAGAATATCCTCCGAAAGTTTATTGTGAACAAAACAACCTGAATTATGATGAATGGGCACACAGTAACAAAGAAAAGAAATCATTAGGGGAAAAATTCAGTAATTTCATTGGTCTTTTTTCCAAGATGCCTCCAATAATGGCTAAACTTGCTGTAGTACAGTTCTTTTCTTGGTTTGCCCTTTACCTGATGTGGGTTTATACAACTCCGGCAGTAGCACAGCATGTTTATGGTGTACCAATTGGCGATTCTTCTTCCGATTTGTATCAGAAAGCTGGCAACTGGGTAGGCGTTTTATTTGGTGCATACAGTCTTTTTGCTGCTATTTTTTCAATATTCATGCCTAAGCTGGCGGGGTTGATGGGTAGAAAACTTACTTATTCAATTGCTTTAGCCTTAGGAGGATTGGGTTATATCTCTATGTATTTGTTTAATACACCGGGACAACTTATTATTTCAATGGTAGGGATTGGTATTGCCTGGGCTGCTATTTTGGCTATGCCTTATTCTTTGCTTTCAGAGTCTTTGCCTGCCGATAAAATGGGAGTGTATATGGGGATTTTCAACTTCACCATTGCAGGTCCTCAGATTATTTCAGGCCTAGTGGGAGGACCTATTCTGAGAGGATTGTTTGAAAACAATGCAATTTTTATGATTGTTATTTGTGGCGTATCAATGATTTTAGGGGCTTTATCTGTATTTCTTATTAAAAATCCAAAAAAGACTAATTAATTAATTTCTTAAATGTCAAAAATCAAAGCTTGTATTTTTGACCTCGACGGTGTCATAGTTGACACTGCCAGGTATCACTATATTGCATGGAAAGAGATTGCTCAGCAATTAGGGTTTGAATTTACTCTTCAGCATAACGAAAGATTGAAGGGTGTTAGCAGAATGACTTCTCTTGATATCCTCCTTGAAATCGGAGGTATATCCATGGATGAGAATCAAAAGGAAACACTTGCTAAGCAAAAGAACGACAGGTATGTATCTCTTATTAGTAAGATGACTCCGGATGAAATTCTTCCGGGTGTTGTTGATTTTCTTATTCAATTGAAAAATGATGGAATTAAAACTGCTATTGGTTCAGCAAGTAAGAATACTCCAATGATTCTGGAGCGTCTCGATCTGGCAAAATACTTCGATGCAGTGATTGACGGAAATTCAGTTTCTCAGGCTAAACCTGACCCCGAAGTGTTTCTAAAAGGTGCTCAGGCTTTGAATATCAGGCCATACAATTGCGTTGTTTTTGAAGATGCTTCTGCAGGAGTGGAAGCTGCTGTTAACGGAGGAATGATGTGTGTTGGAATAGGAGATGCAGAAACCCTTGCTGAGGCCGATTTTGTTATCCCCGGATTTAAAGAATTTAGTTTCAAACAATTAAAAGAGATGTTTGATTATTAGCATTTAATTGTTTAAGGTTTAGTTCATAGAAAGATGATGTTTTAGTATTGCTTCTGAGGTTTATTTATTCCATCCAAAAGGAGCATTTTAAAATTTTAAGAGATGAAGAATTTTATTGTACACGATGAGTGGAAAATTATAGAGGATAGTTATAATCCTGAATTTAACAAGATTTCTGAGAGTATATTCAGTCTTGGCAATGGCAGAAAAGGCGGCCGGGGCAACTTTGAAGAGAAGTTTACCGGACCAACACTTCAGGGCAATTATGTTGCAGGTGTTTATTATCCCGATAAAACCAGAGTAGGTTGGTGGAAAAACGGATACCCTGAATATTTTGCCAAAGTGCTTAATGCTGCAAACTGGATTGGAATCAATATATTGATTGACAATGAAGAGCTCGACCTTGCCGAAATGAATATTGAATCATTCCGCAGGGAAATGAATATGAAGGAAGGCACTTTAAAACGAACTTTCATTGCTTCTCTTAAAAGCGGAAAGAAAGTTAAAGTTACTTCACTTCGTTTTTTAAGTATTGTAAATCCAGAAATAGGAGAAATACGTTACAGCATAAGCCCGCTTAACTTTAGCGGAAAAATTAATTTCACCCCTTATGTTGACTTTGATATAGAAAACGAAGATTCCAATTATGGTGAAAAGTTCTGGGATAGTGTTTATTCTGAAGTCAATGCTAATGAGGGCTATATCACCGCTTCAACAAAGAAAACTGATTTCCATGTTTGCAGTGGAATGAAATTCAATGTGTTGGTTAATAATGAAACTTATGTCCCTGTAATTGATAATGAAAGGAAAGAAAAATATATATCATCATCATTTATTGTTGATGCAAAGCAGGAAGATGAAATAACGTTATATAAGTACGGGGTTAATGTTTCTTCTGAATATTTTCCAAAGGAAGAGTTATTAAATGAATCAAGGAAGATATTAAAAAAAGCTTTTGAAAAAGGATTCGATAAAATGCTGGAAGAACATATTGCAGCATGGAATTTAAAGTGGGAGTCGAGCGATATAAAGATTGAAGGAGATATAGCAGCTCAGCAGGGAATCAGGTTTAATATTTTCCAGCTTAATCAGACCTATACCGGAGAAGATGAAAGATTAAACATTGGGCCTAAGGGTTTTACAGGGGAAAAATATGGCGGATCGACATACTGGGATACTGAAGCTTTTTGTTTTCCGTTTTACCTGGCAACTGCTGACCCCAAGGTAGCAAGAAACTTGCTGGTTTACAGGTATAAACATTTGGCAAAGGCTATTGAAAATGCTGCTAAATTAGGTTTTAAGAATGGCTCTGCTTTATATCCTATGGTGACGATCAACGGTGAAGAATGTCATAACGAATGGGAAATCACCTTTGAAGAGATACACAGGAATGGTGCAATTGCCTATGCAATATACGATTACGTGCGTTATACCAATGACAGGGATTATCTTGCCCAATATGGTTTTGAAGTACTGCTTGGTATTTCTCGTTTCTGGAGTGAAAGGGTAAACTGGTCAGAGCATAAACAGGGATACGTAATGCTTGGAGTTACGGGGCCAAATGAATATGAAAATAATGTCAATAACAATTGGTACACTAACAACTTTGCAGTCTGGACTTTAAGTTATACTCTGGAAACAATTGAATATCTGAGATCTAATCATATGGAGAGGTATGAAGAGTTAAAATCGAAAACCAATTTTAATGAGGAATCAGAAGCAGCTAAATGGAAAGATATAATTGAGAAAATGTATTTCCCTTGGGATGGCAGACGGAGAATTTTCCTTCAGCAGGATGGTTTCCTTGATAAAGTATTAATTCCTGCTTCTGAAATTAATCCTTCGGAAAGACCAATTAATCAGCATTGGTCATGGGACAGAATTTTACGTTCTCCGTATATTAAACAGGCAGATGTTTTGCAAGGGCTATATCTTTTTGAAAATAAGTATGATAAAGAATTAATCAGAAGGCACTTCGATTTCTATGAACCCTTAACAGTACATGAGTCATCCCTTTCTTCAAGTATACATACGATACTTGCTTCTTCAATTGGTTATCCTGAAAAAGCTTATGAACTCTATCTCAGGACTTCAAGGCTTGATCTTGATGATTACAACAATGATACATGCGATGGCTTGCATATTACAAGTATGGGCGGAACATGGATGTCGTTTGTTATTGGATTTGGAGGGATGAGGGTTATTGACGATATGTTGAAAATAAATCCTTTTATTCCTGATGGATGGAAATCTTATTCATTTAAGATTCTCTTCAGGGGGACGTTGCTGAAAATTATTGTTTCTCAGGAAATTATTGAAATAATTAACTATTCTGACAACGATATTGAGATCAACCTATCTGATAACATCGTAACTTTAAATAAAAATTTCACTTCGGTTTTTGAACACTCTTTTAAAATATGATAGTCATGAATAAAACAATGTTGTTTTTACTTAGTGTCTTGTTATTATGCAATGTTTCTTTTGCACAGGTAACAAGGATAGATCCGCCAATGTGGTGGACAGGCTTTGAAAATACAAATCTGCAATTGATGGTATATGGAGAGGGCATTTCATCTTTCACTCCTGAAATTTCTTATGAGGGGGTGTCTATATTTGCTGTTACCAAACCTCAAAGTCCTGATTATCTGTTTATAGATTTAAAGATAGTAAATGCCAAACCGGGTAGTTTTGATATAGTTTTTAAAAATGGCAAGAAATCAGCTAAATACACTTATACTCTTAATGAGAGGTCGTTGAATTCTTCTCAAAGGAAAAGCTTTGATAATTCGGATGTCATGTATTTGCTTTTCCCCGATAGGTTTGCTAATGGTGATCCTTCAAACGATAATGTTGAAGGCTACCCTGACAAGGCAAACAGGGATGATCAATACGGCAGGCATGGTGGTGATATCAAAGGGATTGTAAATAATATTAACTATCTGAAAGAACTGGGTGTTACTGCAATATGGACCACTCCTCTTCTTGAAGATAACCTTCCCGGAGGCTCTTACCATCAATATGCAACTACTGATTATTACAAGATAGACCCTCGTTTTGGTTCAAATGAAGAATTTAAAAACATGGTTAAAGTTTGTCATGACAATAAATTGAAAGTCATAATGGATATGATTCCAAACCATTGTGGTTCTACTCATTCATGGATGAAGGATCTTCCTTTCAACGACTGGATTAACGGTGGAACTACTTATACTCAAACAAATTACAGGATTCCTGTAACCTGCGATCCTTATGCTTCAGATTATGATTCCAATCTTAATTTCAACGGATGGTTTGTAAGCGACATGCCTGATTTAAATCAGAATAACCCTTATATGCTTACATACCTTAAACAATTTGCAATATACTGGCTTGAATTTGCAGGAATAGATGGCATCAGGGTTGATACTTACCCATATAACGACCCGTTGAAAGCAGCAGAGTGGACGAAAGCAATATTAAAAGAATTTCCTGATTTAAACATCGTTGGAGAGTGTTGGCAGCATAGACCAAATGATGTAGCTTACTGGCAGTCAGGCACCTTGAATCATGATGGTTATGACTCAGGACTTCCTTCAGTAATGGACTTCTGTATGCATGATGCTGTTTCAGTTGCTTTTAATGAAAATGAGCAAGGATGGGACAGAGGTACAGGTCAGCTTTGGTCAACACTTACTCAGGATTATCTATATGCCGATCCTTTTAATCTTGTTGTTTTTGCAGATAATCACGATACTCAGAGATTCAGTACTCAGGTTAAGAATGATATGAAGAATTATCTTCTTGGGTTTACCTTCCTTTTAACTACCAGAGGTATTCCTCAGATTTATTATGGAAGTGAAATAATGATGGGAGGAGATAAAGGCAAAGGTGATGGTGATATCAGACGTGAAATGCCCGGAGGATGGGCAGATCATGAAAGGTCGGTTTTCAATCCTGAGCAGAGAACTGAAAATGAAAAGATTGTTTTCAACCACCTCCGAAAGCTTATTAAATGGAGAAATGAAAACCCGGTAATTCATAATGGCAAACTTTTACATTTCATTCCTCAGAATAATGTGTACACATATTTCAGGGTTAATGACAACAAGACTGTTATGGTTGTATTGAATAACAACCCTTCGGGACAAGTTATTCAAACAGCTAAATTCAAAGAAGGAATTGGTAATTTTAAACAAGGATACGATATTATATCAGGCAAAACGTTTAATCTGGGTGATGATATTTCTGTAGATGGGAAAACAGGGTTAGTGCTTGAACTTAAGTAATTTAAAATAGTAATATGAAGCTGAATATCATTTTATTGCTGCTTGTATTTCTGTCAGGTGGATTTGCTTTTTCTCAAAACAGCTTATCACTGCCGGTAAGAATAAACTCTTTTTCAATGAAGACTGATAGTGGTAATTTAATTATTACTCCATGGTCGCAAAATATTATAAGGATTTCTTTAGCAGAGAAAGGAGAAAGCAATACTACTGATGCTGTTATCATGAAACCTTCGGAAGTAAATTTCTCGAAGATTGAAAGCGGCAGTTTAATAATATTGAAAACAGACTCAGTGAAAATTGTTATTGACAGGAGAAACTTAAGAATAAACTACTTTGATTCTGATAATCAGTTAATTGCTTCCCATGAAGGTTTTGTTGAAAGGACTGATACAACAGGTTTCATCTTCAAACTGAAGAAGGATGAAATGATATTCGGTGGGGGCGAAGGAGCAATTCCAACAAACAGAAGGGGTTACAGGTTAAATCTTAACAACGAGCCTCACTGGGGTTACTCCTGGGGAGAAGTAAATCTCAATTATTCAGTGCCTCATTTCATATCTTCAGAAAACTATTCGGTCTATTATGATAACGGGGCAATAGGACATGCAGATATAGGCAGGAAAGATTCCACTATCATGGAAATTGCTTCATGCAGCAGAGATAAAAGTTATTTCTTCATTTATAGCTCTACACAAAAAGGATTACTGAAATATTTTACCCAATTAACAGGTACTCAACCAATGCCTCCACGATGGGCCATGGGCAACATGATGAGTCGTTTTGGTTATAAAACAGAAAAGGAAACAAAGGAAAAAGTTGATAGCATGCTAAATGCAGGCTATCCTGTTGATGCTGTTATTATCGACCTCTACTGGTTTGGTCTTGGTCCTGATGGCTGGAAAATGGGTGATCTTGATTGGTACACTCCCAATTGGCCAACACCTGTTAAGATGATTTCAGATTTAAAGACTAAAGGGGTTCAGACTGTCTTGATTACAGAGCCTTATGTTCTGGAAACTTCGGTAAACTTTAAGGAAGCTGATGAAAAAGGTTATTTTGCTAAGGATATAAATGGCAAAACAAATATAGTTGAAGACTTCTGGTTTGGTCCTGCCGGACTGATAGACCTGTTTAATGAAGATGCTTGCAGCTGGTATTGGAAGTTTTATAAAAAGCAAGTAGAAATTGGAGTTGCCGGATGGTGGGGAGATCTTGGCGAACCTGAAAAGTTTCATAATGATTTGATTTTTACTGCCGGGGAAGGTCCGCTGGTGAGAAATTTATATGGACATTACTGGAGTAAAATGTTGTCGGACAAATACAACTCAGATTATCCCGATAAAAGATTATTTCATCTTAACAGGGCAGGATTTGCCGGTTCACAAAGATACAGCTCTTATCCGTGGTCGGGCGATGTATCACGTACATGGGGAGGATTTAAGGCTCAGTTACCTAATATGCTATCAATGAGCTTGTCTAATATCCCTTATGCACATTCAGACTTAGGAGGTTTCTGTGCTGAACCCAAGAATGAGGAGTTGTATTTAAGATGGCTTCAGTTTGGGGTTTTCAATCCGGTATTCAGGCCTCATAGTGAAAAGGTTCCTTCAGAGCCAATTTTCTATAGCGATTCATTGCAGAAACTGGTAAAACCATTCTTTGAATTAAGATATCAGCTTCTTCCATATAATTATACTCTGGCATGGAAACAGGAAATATCGGGTGAACCATTGGCTTCTCCGTTATTTTTAAAGTCAGCTCTTCCCAAAAGTATGTGGGGTATTTATGATGAATATTTCTGGGGGGATGCTTTTCTTGTTGCTCCTGTTCTTGATGAGAAGCAAAAAGAAAAAGAAATCTTTCTGCCTGCAGGTATATGGTTTGATTTCTTTACTGAAATGCGACATTTGGGGAGCAGCTTCCTAATTAAAAAGCTTGATTACAAGACTATCCCTGTCTTTGTTAAAGCGGGCAGCTTTGTCCCAATGACAAGTAAAATGGTCAATACAAGTTTTTATGATCCTTCGGCAGTAGATATTCATTTTTATTACGATGCAACTGTTGAAAAATCAGAATATAAACTTTATAATGATGACGGAGAAACACGTAGTGCATATTTTAAGAACTTATTTGAAACTGTTGACTTTTATTATGAAGTTTCTGGTGGTGATATGAAATTTAACATCATCAATCAAGGTTTCGATTATAAAGGAAGGCCGGAATCAAGAAAGATAAACCTGATAATTCACAATTTCCCTGAAGGTTATGGTGATGGTGTTGTAATTTCTGAAAATAAAACCACTTCTTTTAATATTAGTCTTAAAAAGAATAAATCAGTCAACCTTGTAATTTCTAAAAATAAATAAATATGAAAAATGTAATTTCATTAATTGGGATAATAATCCTTTCCTTGTTTGTTGTTTCATGCAACAAGACAAAGAAGGAAAAAGAAGATTGCTGTCCTAAAGCAGTTGCTGAAGTAGTATCAGTAACCAACTATCCCGAATGGTCGCAGGATGCAGTTATTTATGAAGTCAATCTCAGGCAATTTACACCGGAAGGTACAATAGCTGCATTTGAAAAACATTTACCCCGTCTTAAGGAGCTTGGAGTCGAAATCTTATGGTTTATGCCTATTCATCCTATTTCAGAGAAAAACAGAAAAGGGTCGTTGGGTTCTTACTATGCAGTACAGGACTATAAAAAGGTTAATCCTGAATTTGGAACGATGGAAGATTTCAAAGCTATGGTTGCCAAATGTCATTCAATGGGTTTCAGGGTTATACTCGACTGGGTTGCAAATCATACAGGCTGGGACAATGTTTGGATGAAGCAAAATCCGGAATGGTACACTGTTGATTCAGCAAAGACTATCATTGCTCCTGTACCGGACTGGAGTGATGTTGCCGATTTGAATTACGATAATAAAGATATGCGGGCAGCTATGATCGATGCCCTTTCATTTTGGGTTAAAGAAGCCGATATAGATGGCTACAGGTGTGATGTGGCAGGTATGGTTCCTGTAGATTTCTGGGAAGAAGCAAGAGCAACACTTGATAAGATAAAACCTGTTTATATGCTTGCTGAAGATCAGGATACAGAGGAACTGTTGGTAAAAGCTTTCAATTCAAATTACGGATGGAGTTTCCATAGTGTAATGAATAAGATTGCCAAAGGAGAAGGAGGGATTGAACTTGTTAAGAGTTATTTCAGTTATATTGATTCGGTTTATCCTGAAGGCAGTTATCCGATGCAGTTTACAAGTAACCACGATGAAAACAGTTGGAATGGAACTGAATATGAAAGGATGGGAGATGCAGCCAAAACATTTGCAGCTTTATCATTTATGGTTCCCGGTATGCCTTTGATTTATACAGGGCAGGAAACAGCAAATACTAAAAGATTAAAATTCTTCGATAAGGATCAGGTAGAATGGGGCAATGAAGAAATGCAGGATTTCTATGAAAAGCTTATTGACATCAAGCAAGCCAACAAGGCATTGTGGAATGGAAATGCAGGCGCTCCGGCTCATTTTTTACATACTACAGAAGAAAATTCAATGTTGGTTATCGATCGTGCTGTAGAAGGGAATCAGATTATTTCAATCTTTAATCTTTCAGATAAACCTGTTACAAACAGTGTAGGATGTCCAAGAATAGCAGGTAGTTACACTAATGCGATCACTGGAGAAGAATTAATATGTAAGCAAGGAGAAACTTTCAGCCTTAAACCCTGGGAATATATAATCCTGGTAGCGAAATAATATTGTTTATTACCATATTCAAAAAGAGGAAGTTGATTAGCAGCTTTCTCTTTTTTTATTCTGCTATTTCACTATTGCGCATTTATTTAAAACAACTTCAAACAACATTCCCGAGCATGTTCCCCTGATGGTAACTTTATCCCCGGTTTTGTAAGATGAAGCCTTTTTATCATTTTCCTGACTTAGAGTACAAAGAACTCCTGTTTCACTTTCTTCCTGTTTCAGTATAAAAACAAATGAATCATTTTGGTCTTTACTTATTTCAGTAATTGTGCCTGTAACTTCGACAATATTATCAATGTATTTCTTATCAGCCTTTTCAGGTTCAGATTCATATTCTTGAGACAGTTCTGAGGCTGTGACCTGAAAATCGGGCTTCATTTTTGAAACGTTTTTGTCAGGCATATTTATAAAGTACAGGTAAGCAGCAAATAATATTACAATGATTACTACAAGAACAATTATCAATGCTTTAATAAACTTTTTCATGATTACTGTTTTTTTAAAATGGAATTGAATTTAACCTGAATATTTTTGGAAATGCTAATTGCATTAGGCTTTACGTTTAATGACGAAGGCAGTTTTTCTTTAAGTATCTGTTCGATTTTCTTTGGATCAAGGCTTTCTATTGGAATAGCAAATTCAGATTTGCCTGTTATTGTGCCATCACTTCCTATGGTCAGACTACCATTTATGTCAGTGCTTGTCTGTTCATCCCATACATAGAAAGTTCCGGAGAATTTAACGTTATATGTTCCCGGTTTATTAAAGTTAACCTTACTCATGTCGGATATCCTTCCGTCAAAAGTTATTTTAGGATAATCAGTTACGTCAATATCTCTTGCACTCATCATCCTGTTCATTGCCCCAATCCTGTACTCAAAAGATTTTATAAGGGCAATTATTTTAAACTGTCCGGTTGAAGTGTTCAGCTGAGATGCTACCTGATAATTATCAGCAACTATATTTTGGACGTTATTTAGGGACATCACGTTGATGTGGGCAGTGCGGGTAATATAATTCTGAGAAAAAGAATTCAGGAAAGCAACTGCCAGTAGGGTAATGATAAATAATTTTTTCATTTGTGTTTTTGTAAATGGCGAAAGTACCTTTTTCAATTTAAATTAAAAATAACTATAATTCAATTCTTTAACTTTGCCTCTATAATATCCGTTTATGCTGTCGCCCAGATTTGTTTTGCATTTGATAACGAATTCATAGTCAGAGCCAATCTTATCAACTGATATTTCCCCTGAATCAATGACAACGGAGCCTGAATATACTTTTGTGTCATTTTTATAATTAGAGTTATAATACGAGTAGGGGAAGTAATCCAGCAGATATTTACCATCGTCAAATGAGCCATTCCATTTATCATTGATAAAAGTTAATGAATTCATGCCATTAAGATTAATATCTGAGGCAATGAATATTCCCGAATCTGTCTTTTCAAATTCTGCGCTTTTATCAGTAAAAGTAAGGTTAATAGCCCTGTCATTGAAGTTCTCATCAAAATTGTAAATTGACTTTCCACACGACTTGATTTCATGCTTCTGGCCTTTGTACATAAAGTAATTATTCGATGAGGGGTTATCATTTTCATCATCCTTGGTACAGGAAATCAAAAAGATAAGCAATAATAAAGTTAATAAGTATTTCATATTGTTTTTTGAATAAAGATATAACAATGGGGAAGATGGTGCAATATATAATGAAATTATACAAAGGGATACAATACGCTTTAAGGAATTTTAAATTATCGGGGAAGGTTTTAAACTCTTTTCAGGAAAAGTTTTTTAAAAATTGTGGAAAATTAATGGGTCAAGCAAGGATGTTAAAAGGCCATCCTTTCTGAAGTTGAAAGTTATTTAATGGAAATAGATTGAAATGGATTAAAATTTTTTCTGATTGGATATTCAAAAATATATAATTAAATTTGATTGATTTAATTAACAATCAAACTAATTATATATAAAAAATCCTTCGCTATGGAATTTAAAGAGCAAATTAAGCAGTTAGGTGACAAGGTTTTAACACTTAAAGATCAAATAAATACAGAAGAAGCAACAAAGAGTGCTTTTATTATGCCTTTTATTCAAATTTTAGGATATGATTTATTCAATCCAATAGAAGTTGTTCCTGAGTTTGTTACAGATTTTGGTGCTAAGAATATCGAAAAAGTTGATTATGCTATATTTAAAGACAAAGAGCCAATAATGATTATTGAGTGTAAACATCATTTGGAAAATCTTGATAAACATTATACTCAAATCCATAAGTATTTTCATTTGACAAAGTGCAGATTTGCTGTTCTTACTAATGGTATTCAATATAACTTTTACACAGATCTTGATTTGGCTAATAAAATGGATGAAAAACCATTCCTGAGTTTTGATATTTCAACTATCAAGGATCAGCAAGTTAAAGAATTGGCAAAGTTTCATAAAAGTGGATTTGATGTTAATTCTATACTCACAACTGCAAGTGAACTAAAATATACTAGTGCAATAAAAGCTGTTTTATCAAATGAGTTAACTAATCCTTCACCAGAATTTGTTAAATATTTCATTAGTAGAGTATATGAAGGCAGAGCGACAGAAAAAATATTAATACAGTTTACTGATTTAGTAAAAAAGACTATTGATCAGACTTTTCACGATATAGTAAATGACAGATTGATGAAAGCAATAAATCAGACAAAACAACAATCAGAGGAAGTTAAAAAAGATGAAGTAGTACAGTCTGACGAAGAAGATAATAAGATTATTACAACAGTTGATGAATTAAATGCATACTATATTGTTAAAAGTATTTTAAGGACAAGAATTGATGTATCTCACATAACAAACAGAGATTTCGTAAATTTCATGAGTATATTGTTTGATGATTCAATTCAGAAGCCAATTTGCAAACTATATCTTAATTCTAGCAAGAAAAAATATATTGGTATTGTAGATTTAAATAAGAAAGAGACCAAATATGAAATTTCGATTCTTGATGATATATATAAGTATTCTTCTGAACTTCTTTCTATTATAGATTTATACGATAAGAAATGATTTAATCTTCATGACACAAATGCTTTAAAGTGTTGGATCGTACATGAGCCGAAATCTTACATAGAAGAAAAAATATGAAAAGATGATGTTCTTTTATTTTCAAATGTTTTGGGAATTAAGTATAGATCGCTGCAAAATAGACTTCTTTAAGTTATTAAATAAGTTAGCACTCATATATTGCTAAAAAGTTATTACTATAATTTGGTAAGTAATATTATACCTTTATAGAAATATTTTCACTGATTAATTATATGAAACTCAAAGCCCTTTTTTTAATCATTACAACTTCTTGTTTGAATATTGTATATGCGCAAACAAATGATTTGCCGCATATTGCAAAGAATGACAATCGTTATGCACTGATTGTGGATGGTGAACCATTCTTAATTCTCGGAGCGCAGTGCAATAATTCAAGTGCGTGGCCCGCAACTTTGCCTTATGTATTTTCAGCAATGAAAGCATTAAATGTAAATACGCTGGAGATACCGGTTTATTGGGAGCAATTTGAACCACAGGAAGGTGTATTTGATTATTCAGTCGTAGACGAAATTTTAATCAAGGCTCGGGAAAATAATCTAAGGTTGGTACTACTTTGGTTTGGTACATGGAAAAACAGCTCAAACCATTATATGCCTGTATGGATGAAGCTTCAGCCTGATAAATATCCAAATATGATTAACTCAAAAGGAGAAGAAATTGATTCGCCATCACCACATATAGAAGCAACTTTAAAAGCCGACATAAAAGCTTTTTCAGCGTTAATGAAACACCTGAAAGAAATTGATAAACAACATACGGTAATTATGGTTCAGGTAGAAAATGAGCCAGGTTGTTGGGATTCCCAAAGGGATTTCTCTAAAAATGCTGAAAAGTTATTTAATAAACCAATACCTGAAGAGATTCTCAAAGCTTTAAAATTATCACCTGTATCAAATAAAAGTTGGACTGATGTATTTGGTAAAGATGCCGATGAATTTTTTTATACATGGCACGTAGCAACTTTTATAAATCAGGTAGCAAAAGCCGGAAAGGAAATCTATCCTCTCCCGTTATATGTAAATGCAGCTGTTCGTAATCCTTTCAATCCGGGTGTTTATGAAGTTTGAGGACCAACCGATAATGTTTTCCATATTTGGGAAGCTGCCGCTCCGGACATAGATATTTTATCTCCGGATATATACGAGAACGATACAGAAGTTTATTTGAAATTGCTTGAGCTATACAGCTATTCAGATAATCCGCTTTTTGTTCCGGAAACAAAATTCCAGAATCCTTTTCCCAGATTCTTTTATTCTGCTTTGGGATATGGAGCTATTGGTTATGCCCCTTTTGGATTAGACAACGCCAGGGTTAGGATTAAAGAAGATGGAGAAGTAATGACCGACGAAGAATTACTTGAACCTACAGCTTTAAATTATAGAATATTCAAACCCATGGCAAGAGAAATTGCCAAATTGAATTTTGAAGGTAAAATTAAAACGGCAGTTCAGGAAACTGCTATCGATCCTCAATCTGACAAGGGAAATTCAACAGACAGGAAAAATTATATTACAGATAAAACCTTAAGTTTTGACGGTTGGGATCTTAATGTTGCCTTTGGAACTTTTGGACGATTAAATCGTTTACAAACTCAGCCTGAACAACCTGATGGAAGGATTCTGGTAGCAGAATTAAATAAAAACCAGTTTTTAATTACAGGTTATCACGCCCGGGTTATGCCAAAGCCTGTCGCCAAAACACAAGGGTGCGACTGGTATTATCTGAAAGTAGAAGAAGGGAGTTATGAAAACGGTGAATTTATTGTAAAACGTATTTTAAACGGAGACCAGACTGACTGGGGATTAATATTTAATACTCCTGCAGTAATACGGGTAACTCTCTATGCAAGATAAATACTAAAGGTTTTTGTTTAATCTTAATGATATAAAAAAAGCAGCATTTAAAATTTGAAATGCTGCTTTTTTAAAAGACAATTAATCTCCTTTTTACAGAGGATTAATATTTTCTATTCCCATCCCGGATTTTGTTTCAAGTTAGGATTTATTGAAAGAACTGTTTCAGGATAAGGATAGTATTCATGTTTTCCTGCCTGAAATCCAACTTGTTTATCAGCGTTAGGCTCATGGTAAATGACATATCCTCTGTGTAAAGGTTCTCCATCGTTGATCGCATCTTTAAGAAATGGAATATGTTTTCCGGCGGTCTTTGCTTTTTCAAATTCACCCCAACGTTTCATATCTATCCAGCGTGCATTTTCTGCCCACAATTCATAGTTTCTTTCTTTTTTAACAGCATCCAAAGTCAAAGCAGAGCTTATATTTTTAGATCCTGCACGTTGCTGAACCATCTGAAGATACTGAAGACCATCGTTATCGCCAGTCTGCGCGCAAGCTTCGGCATATAAAAGAAGGACGTCAGCATATCTTGCAATAATAAAGTTGTTGAATCTGTACCAGTTTGTTGTACGGTCTTCAGGAGAAACAATATGTTTTTTCTGAAGGTATCCGCACATCCCGTAAAGGCCACCAGGATCTTTGATTCCTCTTTTTTTGTCAGCGAGTTTCTCTTCTCTTGTCATATTTTCAGTATCGCTGCCCCATTCAAGTTCAGTGAGGAACTCATCATAAGAAACCATAGTTGCTTTACGACGATAAGAATCACCATCATTAGCTACAAATTCATTCGCAAAGTTTTCTTCAATACCTAAGCCACCCCATCCCTGGTCGGCCTGGCATAATGGAGAACTGGCAAGTTTAGATGTTCTCCATCCCCAAAGATTCATTTCCATCCAGGTAGAACGTTGGATTTTTCCACCCCAGTCACCTATGCTGGCGTTGTTAATGATATTTGACTCAAATATCTTTTCTTCGCAACCGTCACCGCCAATGTGAAATAAGTCTGCAAAGCGTTCTCCCGGAACGAGAGCATATTTTCCTGAAGAGATTACATTTTTAAAAGCTGATTTTGCACCGGCATAATCTCCTACGTAAATAAGTGCCTTTCCTTGAACTGTCCATGCAAAACCCTTTGTAACCTTTACCGCACCATCTTTATCTGTTGTGCTTTTACGTTCGTCAAGATATGGAACAGCCTCAGCACATTCCTTAGCGCACCATTTGAGTAGTGCGTCATGTCCGCCTTCATAGTTTGTAGGTTTGTCTGAACCAACAAGAACGTGGTCAATAAGTGGAGGGCAATCCCAGGCCATTGCAGCCATCATGTGTGCCCATGCACGAAGTACTCTTGCTTCAGAAATACAACGATCTTTTACTGGGCTTTCTCCGTATTTAAAATTATCGATAACAAGGTTTGTGTGATAAATAACCCAGTAAAAACGTTTGTACATTGTAGTAACTACTGAGCTTTGTGCGTCAAAACGATATTCGTTTATGCAACCGAACTGATCGTTATCTCCATAAAATTCTCCTGCTGAAAGTACATTGTCTGCTAAATAGTTAAAAATGATATTGTAAGGGACATAGATGCCATCATGTCCGCCAATATTTTGAGCAAAATCACCGTATGTATCTACGAGGGCAGACTCAGCGTCTTCGTCAGTTATATAAAACGCTTCCATGCCAACTACACCCTTCTGAGGAATATCAAGGAGTTCCTCACTACATGCAGTGAATAACATTACTGCGCTAAATAGTAAGGGCAATATATATTTATATTTTTTCATATTGTTTAATAATAAAATTAGAATATAATATTAAGACCTAATGTAATCTTCTTTGATTGAGGATATGTACCATTATCAAATCCAGCTTGTTGAGGTGAACTGCTAACAGTAGCAGTTTCAGGGTCACATCCCGGATATTGAGTAAAGGTAATGTAATCATCAAGAGATATATAGCATCTAAGTTTGCTTATGAGTACTTTACTGGTAATCTCAACAGGAATTGTATATCCTAACTGAATTTGCTTGATTTTAAAGTAAGCTCCGCTAAACATAGAAGCTGAAGAACCCCAGAATTGCCAATCCTGAGCAATAGACTTAGGGTCAGGCATAGAAGCACCCTTGTTTTCAGGTGTCCAGGCATTGTCATAATAATATCTGAGTGAGTTACGCATAGGAGTATCAGCACGATATAATACAGTGAAGATATCATTTCCACCTACACCACTACCAAAAATGTTTAAGTCTAATCCCTTATAAGCCAAGTTGATTGTAACACCATAAGTGTAATCAGGAATTGCTTTACCAATATAAGTCATATCTGCATCAGAAATCTGTTCATCTCCACTGACGTCCTTGATTTTAGCTTTTCCTGTTTCAGGATCAACACCTTCATATTGATAACCTCTGAAGAACCAAATAGGTTGTCCAACTTCAAAAGCTGTACGTATAGGATTGTTTGTACCGCTTACCCCTCCTGTAGCTCCTTCAATACGTGATATTGATGGATCTAGATAAGTAACCTCGTTGTGCAGAGTAGAGAAGTTTGCATTAATTGAATAGCTGAAATCTTTGCCTATCATATCTTTCCATGATGCTTCAAATTCGAAACCGGTGTTCAGAACAGAACCTGCATTTACTACAGTACTACCCACACCTATTTCAGGTATAGGGGTAATGTCTACAAGAAGGTCTTTTGTATTCTTGTTAAAATAGTCAGCAGAAACTGCTAATCTGTCATTTAAGAATCTCATATCAAGACCAAAATTTAACTGTTCTGAGGTTTCCCATTTTAGATTTGGATTAGCCAATCCTGAAGGTTTAGAACCGTAAGAAGGAGCCGGGTCATCGACTTTATATTGATACCATGAACTGTTGTAAGAAATAGTGGTGCTATATCTGTAATTACTAAGAACATTAATATTACCATTCTGACCCCATGAAGCACGGAATTTTAAGAAAGAGATGTCACCTTTTTTTACTAAATCAGCGAAGAATTCTTCGTTACTGATTGTCCAGCCTGCTGAGAATGAAGGGAAGTAGCCCCAACGATTTTCAGCTGATAATTTAGATGCATCAAATGCATCGGCACGGAAATTAGCCTGAATGCTGTATCTCTTATCAAACGAATAGATAAAACGTCCAAAGTATGAAATCTGTGTAGATTTGCCTGGTGAATTACCAAAACTCTTTACAGTCTTTTCTGATCCGTTTACTACATTACTTTTTACATAGTCGAGATAAAGGAAGTTTGGATCGTATCCTTTTAAGATATCAGGACCCTGAGCACTGGCAGTTACATTGTCCCAATTATTTTCAATATACGACATACCACCCATTGCTGTAATATCATGTTTATCTATTTTGACATTATAATTGGCAAAGTTTTCCCATTGATAGTAGTAGCTGGTATTTGCGCTTGCAGAAATGTTGTAGTCTTCTGTTTTTGCCTGAGAGGTTGCAAAGTATGGAGTACTATAGCTGTGATTGTTGCTTTGTGCTACCCGGTATCCGAAACGTGAAGAAATAACAAGTCCTTTCACCGGTTTTAAGTTTCCTTCGATTACACCACGAAGTGAAATACCTTTATTTTCTGAATCTACACGGTCTCTTTGTAACAGCGGGTTACCGCTATCGTCCATAACGTATTTGGAAGTAGCATAGTATAGATCATTTTCAGGATTTTTCAGGATATTCTTACCTTGATTATAAGCTGTCTTCATTGATTGAGCAAATTCGTCCGGAGATGCATAGTAAACCGGAGTCAAAGGGTCGATAGTCATCACGGAGTTCATAAGTGAACCATACTGAGACATTTGAGACACTGATTTCATTCCCCAATTCTCAATCGAGTTGTTAGTTTTAATTTGAAACCATTCTTTAATATTATAGTCTGCATTAATCTGAGCAGTAAGACGTTTGTAAACGTCCTTCTCGCCTTTAACCATACCATCATTATTCACATAGTTAATGGAAGTAAAGAAATGCCCCTGATTATTTCCTCCCTGGAAAGTGATAGCATGTTGTTGACTCCATGAAGGGTCGAATACTTCATCAAACCAATCTGTATCAGTACCATCATATCCGTTTGTTTTCAATGCAGCTTCAATTGGAAGGCCTGACATCTTCTTGTATTCAATGAAATCAGCAGCCCTGAATATTTGAGGAGTTTTTGCAAGGCTTTGGTTTACAAAAGTTACATCATAAGCAATACTGGAAGTTCCATTTTTAGAAGCTCCTGTTTTTGTTGTAATCAAAATTACACCATTACCTGCAGCTGCACCATAAATAGCAGCAGAAGCTGCATCCTTTAATACTTCAACTGATTGAATCATTGAAGGGTCAAGGTACTGGATATTGTCTACCTGAAGACCATCAACGATAAGAAGCGACCAATCTTGTCTGAATTTGAAGAGTAACCACGTACACGGATTGAAGCACCTTGTCCCGGAGCACCCGAATTGGATAGAACCTGAACACCCGGAGCCTTTCCCTGTAAAGCTGCAGCTGCATCAGTTGTAGCAATATTTTCAAGAGCTTCGGCCTTGACTGATGAAACTGCACCTGTAAAATCACTCTTCGCCATTGTACCATAACCTACAACAACAATTTCACTCAGGTCAGATGCAGTAGTTTTCATTACTACATTGATGTTGCTGCGTCCGGCAATGTCAATTACCTGAGTTTCCATTCCGACAAATGAAAAGGACAGTGTACTTTTTGAATTTTGAACTTTAATTGAATAGAGACCATTTGCATCGGTTATTGTCCCTTGAGTAGTTCCCTTTACTACCACGGTTACTCCGGGCATGGAAGAACCATTCTCATCTTTAACTGTTCCATTCACAGTAAGTGCCTGGGCAAAACTAAAGAACGAGAATAACAGCAATGGCAGCAAGATAATTGCCACCTTTAAAAATCGATGATTTTTCATTAATAGATTGTTTAGTTAGTTGTTTAAAAAATATCTGAAGCTTCACTTTTTAATAAATGAGTTGATAATGATTCACTCATTTTGTAAAAAGTCAAGAATTCAACTTTTTGTTAGTATTTTTTTCAATCTATTGTTAGTTATTTTATTGTGTCAAATTTATTCTCATCATAGGTTTTGATATTTCTATTTTTGAGTATAATATTTCTGATTTTAGATATAGAAGAGGTAATTGGGTTAGATGATAAAATATCAACACTTTTTTGGTGTCTGCAATCATGACTTATATTTTTTCATTTTTATTTCTGTCAGAGTATTGCTTTCCTTAAAGGTTTGATATAATTTCAGTTTTTCAACTGAATTATTTTATAGTACAACTATGACAAAAAAATCAAAAGGCAAAGTATTACAGATGCTCAGCCCCGAAAATTTTATCCGCAATAAAGCACGTTCTCTGCCCATTTTCGAATGCTTGGTAAATGCCGACTGGGAAGAAGGGAAATTAGCAGACATGGTCGTTGCACGGCAACATACAAATGGCAACATAACGGCAGGCCTCTACCAGGTAGACCTGGCCTGCCTGGGAGTAAAAGATACTGCCTATTTTTTCAATATTCCCCTTTTGGAATACAGGGAAAAATTTGAAGTCTTTATGAACATGAAAGATGGTTTTGAAAAAATCAATTATGTCTTGGCTCACAATATTATTTATGCCGGTCTTGAGTTTGCCGATGAATATGAATTCAAACCACACAAGGATTTTACTTCAATCACCCAATACATTCTCGACGAAGATACCGACGACATTCCACTTATTGAAATCGAATGTGGGGTTGATGGATTGCCTGCTTTCACCAAAGAAACCTTGATTGATGAAAGGGAAGACAAAAAGATTATTGCCCATCTTGACAGGGTTGCCGGACCCGGCAACTATTACCTGATCGATGAAGAAGGTATTATTATAAACGAAGATGAGGTTTCCAAATCCGATTTCCGGGAGGAAGAATTCAACGACTGGTTAGACGATCGCCTTGATGATCTTGAATATCCAGGATTCGATTGTGAGCTGGAGTTTGACGAGAATACTGTACAAAACAGCCAAACTTACCAACTTAAAATTTACATAGACAAACTGAATAAACCGAAAGTTTGGCGCAGGATTACTATTCCTTCCTATTACTCGTTCCACCACCTGCACTTTTCCATACAGGCAGCGTTTGGCTGGGATGATTGTCACTTGTATCAATTCTCTGACAATGGTTTAAGTTCAAAATCAATTATATGCAAATTAAATGACGAGTTGGATTCAGTTGATCAGGAACAACTCGATGCAACATTAATACCACTAAGCCGGATTTTTACCCGGGAAGGCGATACCTATACTTATATTTACGATTTTGGTGATTGTTGGCAACACACTATCCTTCTTGAAAAAGTGATCCCCAAGGTGTCGTGTGTGCCTGAGCTGATCGGCGGAAAGGGCGCTTGTCCTCCCGAAGATTGTGGCGGTGTAATGGGCTATAAAAATATGCTTGAAATACTTGCTGATAAAAACCACCCTGAATATTATGAATATCTCGAATGGCTCGGATTGGAAGAGGATGAAACCTGGGATCCTGAAGAGTTTGATCTTGAGTATTTCCAGGAAGTTTTAAGGGAATTGTTTGATGATTAAAGCTGACGAATAAAGAATTAGCACCTGAAATAATTATTCTCATTTTAAAACAAGTTTTGCAACCTGTATATGCAAATTATGAAAATGTAATTAGCAACTTTGAAGTTCTATATTTTAACAATTGAAAAGTGCCATTTTTCACCATTACCACATACGTACCAAGTTCGTACCAAGTACGTACCAAGTTCTATCAACAACCTTTTTTTAAATGTTCCACTTTGCATGATTTTCGGTTAGGGTACGAATGGTGTATATACGTGGTTAAACCATATTGGTGCTTTACTTCCTGAAATACTTTAAATGGGTTCATGGCATAAGGTTTTATTTCTTAGTTTTTTTAATATTTTCTTCCAGTTTCCTTAATTGCTCTATTTCCTCCTCATCCGATTGTTGTGCTTCAAATGTTTTTCTTCTGGCATCAAATTGTTCGTAAATCTCGCGTACTTGTTTTTCCATAAGAGTGTTGCTGATGGAGCCTTTATTTTGAAGAACTAATTTATCGTTTAGTTGGAGTATCTTATCCACGTTATCGCGCCAAAAGTCCATAGTAATATCGATACGATTTTTAGCGCGTAGTTCCGCTGTTTCGAGAAAGATAACAACTAACCGGTTTAGGGTGTCGATTTCGTCGGCTGTGAGGTAGTTTTTAGCTGTGAAGATGTCTCCTTTGCGTACAATGCTTCCTGTCCACGATGTTAGCGCCATATTGGGCTTTGTTGCATCAGCACGGCTCAGTACGATTTCTGCAGCTGTTTTGCCGGATACCGCAAATAAAATTTTATTGTGGGTTTCAGCAAAAAACATCTGTGTTGCTTTGTCTGTAGAGTCGTAATCGCTGCAAAGTGCAAAGAGGTCTCGTAATTTTTGGTAAAAGCGTTTTTCCGATGCACGAATATCCCTTATGCGCTCTAACAATTCATCAAAGTAGTCGGGGCGACCATCTGGATTTTTCAAGCGCTCATCGTCCATTGCAAAGCCTTTAACCAGGTACTCGCTTAAGTTTTTGTTTGCCCAGATACGGAACTGGGTGCCACGTTTGCTTCGTACCCGAAACCCGATGGACAAAATCATTTCAAGCGAATAAAACGTAACATTATAATCTTTGCCATCGGAGGCAGTTGTTAAGTAATCCTTAATAACTAATTGGCTTCCAACTCTCTTTCTTTAAGTATGTTGGATATATGCATACTGATATTGGGTACCGAGGTGTTAAAAAGTTCGGCGAGTTGGTTTTGGTTCATCCACACCATACCGTCTTTGGCGTAAAGCGCTACTTTGGCTTTACCATCTGCAGTGTTGTAAATGATGACATTGTGTTTTTCTTCCATGCTTTAGTCTGGTTTTTCAGTTTTTGTTTTCTCCATTTCTTCCTATACCCAATCCATTTCATCGAAAAGTTTTAAAATGGTGTCTTTGGTGCGTTAGGTATCGTATTTTTCAATTTATTTGCGTTTTACAATAGGGAAGGTTTCTGGTATGTAATCAAACTCATCCCGGGTATATGATTCTCCGTTGTATCCATATTCGTCAGCGAGAGGTTTTAAGTAACATAGTAACTCAATATTTTCTGATTCATCTGAACTATTAATCATTCTGTGATTATTAATAATCCACACGTTATTATCGACATGATTATCAACTACAATTCCTGATGAATATAATTTAATTAATAAATCCAAATCAATACTGTCCTAAATAATTCTCACTAAGATTTATTTCTCCTTAAAATTAATAGATTCATCCAAAAAAAGCTACAATCTCAGAATAAAACCCCCTGAATATAATTCTGCATTGGTACTTGTGGTTCTTCAAAGGGTTTATCCAGCCACTTTGTAAGTCAATTTTTACAAACATGTTTAACCTGATAAATACAACTAAATTGGATTAATTCATTATTAGGGTGGATTAATCATACGAAAAATCCCATTAAATCTGAAGATTTCATGGGATTTTCTTGAAGGTACCCGGGGCGGGAATCGAACCCGCACTCCATTGCTGGAACTGGATTTTGAGTCCAGCGCGTCTACCAATTCCGCCACCCGGGCTTTTTAATGGAATTGGGTGTGCAAATATATATTAATTTTCTTTTCTGAAAAATATAAGAATAAAGTTTTCTGTATTATACTACGGGAATTACACTTTATGTGTTAACTGAGATTCATTTATTAATGGTTTTTTATTTATTATATGATTATCCTTTTTTAGCTTTGAGCAGTAAAACCACTTAAAATATGAGGGTAATTATTCAAAGAGTTTCTGAAGCTTCAGTGACAGTTGATAAAAAGATTGTTTCTGAAATCAAAAAAGGATTACTGGTATTAGTAGGGATTGAAGATGCTGATTCTAAAGAAGATATTGAATGGCTGTCGAAGAAGATAGTACAACTAAGGATATTCCCTGATGATGAGGGCGTAATGAACAAATCAGTTACTGACGCTAATGGGGATATTATTGTCGTAAGTCAATTTACTTTACATGCCCTTACTAAAAAGGGGAATCGCCCATCTTATATCAAAGCCTCAAAACCTGAGATCGCCATTCCTTTATATGAAAAGTTTTGCAAAACACTCTCTGCCGATCTCGGGAAATCTGTAGGAAGAGGAGTTTTTGGTGCTCACATGGACGTATCGCTTATAAATGATGGTCCTGTTACTATATGGATTGATTCAAAGAATAAAGAATAACTATTTTTAAAGTGAAGGAATTCTGGGATTTGCTATATAATAAAATCGGAAGCGGATGGGGCTTTGAACCTTCTGATTCAGCTATTGCTGCTTCTGAAATTTTCAACCAAAGAGGATATATACAAGTTTTGATTCCCGGAATAGGATATGGGAGAAACATGACTCCTTTTACTGATAAGGGAATGTTTGTTTCAGGAATAGAAATCTCGAAGGAAGCAATTAAATTGATGCAAAAGACTGATCTCGTGAGAGATATATATGAAGGATCCGTTCTTGATATGCCATTCTCAAATGCAAAATACGATGCTGTTTTTTCTTATGCCTTGCTTCATCTGTTTAATTTTAATGAGAGAAAAAAAATTATTTCTGCCTGCTACAATCAATTACTTGATGGGGGAATGATGATTTTCAGCGTTTCATCTGCTGATGATAAAAAGGATAAAGGAAGACTTATTGGAAGGAACAGATATTTTCAATCCAACAAGATGAAGGTTTTTTATTATGATGACAGGTCTATACAAAAGGAATTCAGTAAATTTGGACTGACTGAAATCAGGGATATTGAAGAACCAATTAAGTTTATGAAGGATGAGCCCCCGATGAAGTTTAAGTATATTGTTTGCATCAAATCAAATTCTTATTAATGGAAGAATTGACAATCACTCAGGCACAAAAGAAAGTAGACGACTGGATATCAAAATATGGAGTGAGATATTTCAGCGAACTAACTAATATGGCTGTGTTAACTGAAGAGGTAGGAGAGCTAGCACGCATAATCGCCCGTAAATATGGCGACCAGTCTTTTAAAACAGGGGAGAAGGATGGTGATATTTCAGATGAGCTTGCTGATGTACTTTGGGTAGTGATTTGTCTGGCTAATCAAACTGGAGTTGATTTAGAAAAGGCATTTAATGATAATATTGAAAAGAAAACCAGACGTGACAACAAACGTCATCTTGAAAATGATAAATTATAACAATTATGGCTAACGATAACTTGCAATTCGACTTAAAAAAGATTGAAGATGAACTTAATATCATCATCGAAAAATCAAAGAATGAATATAACACTATTGAAAACAAAAAACTGGCGTTTTCACTTATCGACCTCACTACACTTAATTCAACTGATACAGCTGAGCATGTAAAAAAATTTACTGGAAAGGTAAATGAATTTCAGGGTTTATTTCCTGATCTTGAAAATGTTGCAGCTATATGTGTTTATCCGAATATGGTGTCAGTTGTTGAAGAAACATTGCAGATGCCTGAGGTAAACATAGCTTCCGTTTCAGGTGGTTTTCCTTCATCAATGACTTTCACTCCTGTTAAAGTTAAAGAAACTGAAATGGCACTTAAAGCAGGAGCCGATGAAATTGACATTATTTTATCGTTAAGCTCTTTTCTTGCAGAAGATTATCAATCTGCCCACGATGATATTGCTGCCGTGAAGAAATGTATGGGGGATGCCCATTTAAAAGTGATACTGGAAACAGGAGCGTTGAAGAGTCCTGAGAATATCTGGAAAGCATCAGTATTGGCAATAAATGCAGGTGCTGACTTTATAAAAACATCAACCGGTAAGCTTGAACCTGCAGCTACTCCATTAGCTGCTTATATTATGTGCCTTGCGATTTTATATCATTACAATGAAACCGGAGAAAAGATAGGATTTAAACCGGCCGGAGGCATTTCTTCTTCATCCGATGCATTGATATATTTATCGATAGTAAAGGAAATACTGGGTGACGAATGGCTTAATCCCCAACTGTTCAGAATAGGAGCAAGCCGCCTTGCCAATAGCCTTCTCAGCGATATTACGGGTAAGGAAGTTAAGTATTTCTGATTTTCTATCTTACGGTAGAAAATGTTGAAATTTCACTATGCTTAATGCCTTTTTGTGAAGTAGCTTCTACTTGTATCACAAAGTCACTTTTTATTTCGCTGGCTTTTATTTTCAACACTACCTTGCCATCCTTGTCAACAGGAATATTGTTTTTCCAGAAGAGGGTAGTCTGGTATACCCATACGTTGTGCTTGAAGTTTTCATAGTCAAAAGATTCAATTGAACTAAACCCCTTTTCAGTTTTGGGTGCTTGAAAATCAGAAACTTCTTTCTTGGTAACTATTTCAATTACACCAACTGAGTTAAGCCCTGTATATTTTTGAATATCAACAGGGTTGGTGCTGATATTTATTGACTTAACATCGAAAGGAGATAATGCATTAAGAACATTTATGTCAGTTCCCATCTTTTGGCCATCAATAACAATCAATGCACCAGATTGAAAGTTAAAAGAGTTGTTGGAACCATAAAAGACAATTTGGTTACTTTCGATTCTAAAGGGCTTGGTCATCTTTATTACCTCAAGAACTGAATTGCCGGATTGCAATAACTTTTCTGTACCAGAAGGGCCTGAAATTTTATTATCTCTGTTTTCTGTTCCTATCAATTTAAGCAGGTCTTTGTTATTCTGATAGTATGATAAAATTTCTTCTTTATCGAACAAAGGGTGATTCTTTAACGATTCAAACATAAGCAGTTCATCCAGCGATTCATTGAAAGTGCGGTTTAACTGAACATTATAGCTTTTCTTTCCTGAATTGCTGAAAGCTTTCACAATAATATCATTGGACTTAGGAAGTCGTTCAAAACTAAACCTGCCTTTATCATCAGTCGTTGTCGTGGCTAAAGTATGATTATTTGCCTGAACTGCCATTACTGTTGCACCTTCAACAGGTTGATGATTCCTGCCGGTAACGATTCCGCTAAATGCTCTGTCTGTCTCTGGTTTGTAGTAATCTTTTCCTGAAAGCAATTCCTGAATGGAATAATGCTTATAACCATTTGCAATCAGTTCAAGGTTAGTTAGATAAATGTCCAGGACAGTTTTAGGCACTGGAGTATATAAAGGATATTTCAGGAATGATTGTTGTGTATTTACTACAATGCTGTAAAGGTTAAACTTATCAACCACTTTCACATCAACTGAAGAAGGACCAAACTTTGAGGTGAAATTACTCATATCTATTGTGATATCAACATCTCCGTTAGTGGCGGAGGGTTTTAAATGAGTTTCAATATCAAAATTTAAATCTTCGTTGGGCGTGTTATATACCAGTCTTTCGGAAAGCAGAGTTCCTTCCTTTGAAAAAATTAAGAAGTCAACAATACCGGAAGGCAATTCACGGGTGGAAATCTTAAGATTATATTTCTTGTCGCCCGGAATCTGATAAGCCATTTTTATTTCTCCGCCTGTAACTGCAGCAAGAGTAAGCTCTTCTCCAACATATTTTCCACTGGTAAAAATTGAAACCCTTAATGTAGAATCTTCAGTTTTGAGAAGTGAAAAAACAGAACCGTCAATTAATGCTTCAGGCAATTCAAACTCCTGATCTTTACCATATTCATCTTCTACTTTAAAGAAATACTTCTGTCCGGGCAATGGCATAATATTGATAAGCCCGTAACCTTTCTTCATTATCTTGCCGTAACCAACCTGATTATTAAACTGATCATATACTTTGCCGGAAATCTCAACAGGCTCGTTTAGTGGATTTGTTGCCCTGTAAAGTATTCTCTGTAACTGATTTGTGAGCAGTGTGCCACCTTCCGGGAAAAATTCAACTTTAATCTTGTCCTCAATAGTGAAGATTGGAATTTTCTGGGTCGCATTATCATTTCCCTGAATTGAAATGTCAATAAAAAGGCCATTGTTTATTTTTTCCGGCAGCTTAAATTTTACTTCGCTAATCTCATTTACCGGAAGAATAAATTTTTGGGATAATACCTTTTGATTAAAGTCGAATAAAGAAATAATTACCTTTTCCTTTTTATTTCCCGGGGATATTGAATTTATAATTAGGTTTAATCTAATTTCTTCTCCCGGCTTATAAATTTTATTTGAGATATCAGTTTTAAGCAGATAATCGCTTTTTTTATAGGAATTGAGAGTTAAAGGCTTAATAGCAGCAAGCGATGCATCATTTGTTTTAAGGGCTTTTGGTGTATAAGCAACAATAAATGCATTTCCTTGTTTTGCCCATGAAGGTATAGTAATCTGGTTGTCACATACGCCATTAATTATTAAGTACTTATTGTCAAATATTACTTCTCCGGATTCAGCTTTAAGCATAACTATAAGTTCAGTCTCATCGGAGTATATTTCAGACAGACAGTTAAATACTTCAGCCTTGAACCATATTTTTTCACCGGGGCTATAAATATCTTTATCCGTTTTAATAAAGACCTTGTTCTTGGGGAAATCAGTTTTGCCTTTATTCAGTATCTCAGACATCTTTATCAATGACGGATTAGAGTTCTGTGCTGCTGTAAAAAAAGCTGAAGCAATTATAATTATTGAAAGTATATATTTCATGGCTAAATATCTTTTATTGCTTGTTAGTAATAATCATATCGTGGTTCTCAAAGTTTTTGATTGCATGTTCCAGTTCTTCTTCCGGTTCAATAATGTTGTAATTTTCCCAAAAACCTTGATCATAAGTGACAATCTTCTCAGTGAAAAACTCACTGGGCTTAAATATTTCATTCCTGCTGAATCTTTGAAAATCTCCCTTTTCAATATCTGTTATCAGAATTTCAGAGGTACTGTTGAATTTGGTTTTTTGTTTTTTTTCTCTGTTGATTAGTTTAATCTGCATAGAGCTTTGAGCACTCAGTAAATACCACTTCCCTTCAAAAAGACCATATTGAACGGTATAGGCAAGTTCAGAAGGAATAGCTTTAAATTCCTTAGGTTCCTTCTCGATCATCATCCTACGGGCTTCTTTAAGCCCTTGTTTGGTGTAATTGAATTCAACCCTTGAGAGTGCCCATGTTTCTATATCGAAATAAAGAACTCCTTCATAAAGGATATCCCTGAGGTTGTAAATCGGACTGAAGGAAATAACAACAGATGGTCTTCCTGCAATTAGAGTTCTTCTTTCGTAATTATAAACATATAAATGGCTGAATTCTTTGTTGATAAAGCTTTCTTCATTCTTAACAACATCCAGCTTTGTTATATAATATGGGCCTCCCTTTAGTCGGAATTTAATGTCATCATAGGGTTGAACATCAGAACTCTTCCTCCCTTTTACAAACTTGACGAGATCGTCCCTGAATCCATTGTTGTAAGGGGCTTTAAGGATGTGGAGAACTGCTTCGGATACATCGGTATAGTTTGAATTTTCTTTAATGGTTTCCCGATAGAAAGAGGTCAGCAAAGTGTAGTCTTTTTCATAGTTGTTGTAAATCTTTTCAAAAAATCTGTCAAGTACTTCTTTAGGATCGTAGTAAACTACATTAACTGACGAAAGATTGTACACCGTTTTATCTAAAACAATATTTAAAGCACTGTCTCCTATATTTTTAATTGGGATATCGTATGGTATGTACCCAATGCATGAAAAACGAAGTGTGTCGTTGAAATAATCGTTAGATATTTTAACAGAAAAATTCCCGTCAAGATTAGATATTGTTCCTTTACCCTTTCCTAATATTAAAATATTGCAGAAGGGTATAGATTCTTCTTTTTTAACATCACTGACATGCCCCCTTATTGTTTTAAATACCGGCTCTTGTTCAGTTTCTTTTTTTTCAATCTTCAGTGGATATAATATTATCTGGTTATCGAGAGCATGGAAACCTAATTTCTCCTGATCAATGATGTCGATAATGATAGAAAATATTGTTGCATTAACATACTGAGGTTTAATGAGTTTATCTGCTTCAAGAAGAATCGGGTTGTAAGAGAAATATACATTAGCAACTGAGCTTATTGAATCCAAAAGCTCAGCTTTAGTAATAGAATCAGACTCAATTGTAATGGCGAAATCCAGTTTATTACTATCAGATTGTCCTTTTGCTACAATGAAGAAGAGCAAAAGGGCAATGATTATATGGACACTGAATAGTTTCATGGATACCATTTAATATCCCAAAGCTAAAAAATCTCTTTCAGATAAAAGCTTGATTTGAATTCTTTCCCGTTTCTCAATACTGTCATATTTATCTTTTTATTTTGCTGTTGTTTGAGAGTTAAATTGATGTCATTAAGAGTCAGGTCTTTATGGTTGTTGTAATTTATGCTTATTAATTGATCACTTTGCCTGAATCCCGCATCCCATGCCGGTGAGTTTTCAATTACATTTTCAATTGTGAAAACCGGAATTCCCGGAACCGGGTTAATGATTTCCAAACCACTCATGTTGTAATAGAATTTATCTTTGAAATCACTGTTTGGTCTCAGGATTAATCTCTTATTGAAATAATCGAAGGTTACTATAAACCTTCTTAGTATTTCTCCTCCTATTGAACCATTTCTGAGTTCAGAATTAATAATGTTGTCGATGTATTCTGATTTTGGATAAGAAACTATTGGATTATCAAGAGGTTTGCCTCCCAGCCATAATTGCATTAACCTTCCTTTGTGGCCAAACAGGTCTCCTCCTAATCCTACTCCTAGAAAAGAATATATATTGTTTGAAGGTATTTTAATCTGATCGCTTGATGCAGGTGAAAGCCAAAGGGCATCACTAGCTCCGGTATCTATAAGGAGAAGAACCGGAACAACATCTCCGCTGTCCTGTATAATCTCTGATCTTACGATAGGTTTGTTTCTAACAAAATGCAATGGAAGAACTATATCATTCTTCATAGGATTGTACTCAAAACGATCGGGTTTATATAGTTTTATTTCTTCTGTTTGGTAATCTACTTTAACTATATAGTTTTTGAATAAATTAAGACCAATAAGTCCATGAACTGGCATGCCAAGTATTTGTGATATCTGAAAGTTTTCATCAATTACAACATTTATTTTTTGGTGACTGGCAGTTAAACCGGGCAGAGTTATTGTATTATCACCTGATTCATAAGCCTGAGTAACTACTTCATTACCGAGCCCTCTTAGTTCAATTGGTTTCATGTAATTGAGATCCAGTTTTTCTACCAGTGTCAACTCGGTTATTATAGGATCTTTAATACCTGAATCAAGTATGAAGTTCATTGTATCGGAGCCGTTAATGCTAACCGGAACAATGATAAGATTACTAATCTGGCGAAATTTAATTGACATTGAATTTCGTTTCGCATTATTGAACAGAAATCCTGATGATGGAGTAGAGTAAAGCTTTTTGAAATCAATATGTTCCGACATTGGTACATAATCCCTGATTACAAGCAGGTTATTTTCTATTTCAAAGATCAGATAATAATCGCTCATCAGTTTTTCAAGTACTTCTTTGACCGACTTGTTTGAAATGCTGAGGTTTACTCTTTTACCCTTGATTAATTTTGAATTGTAATTAAAATCAAGATTGAACTGAGTACAGATTTTCTTGATTACCTCTTCCAGCGATTCATTTTCAGCGTATATAGAAATGTTCTGATCTAATACATTGATTTTATTGTCATTGACTTGCCCGAAGGAAACTAACTTCATTAAAATCAACATTAAAAGAACTGCGGAGGCGATTATCGATTTGAATAAAATTTGTGTTTTCATGGCTTAAAATTTTGATTATTTACTTCACGTTGATACTATCCGACTTAAATGAAGTCAGATAAATCTCAAAATCAACTCCTTAAATTATTTATTATGAATGATATATTTGTTTTCTCCTGCCTTTTCCACTTTTAAGTCAAGAGTCATTGAAACAACATTCAGTATGTGGTCAATATTTTGTTTGTTGAATGACGCATTTAACTGATTGCTCATATTAACATTTTCATCAACATCAAAATCAATGTTATAAACCCTGTTTATTGTCTTTAAAACATCTTCTAGTGATGTGTATTCAAATTTGATTTCATGGGTAAACCAGGAAAGTTCATTTGAATTATAAGTGTTTTCCATTAAAAGATTGCCGGTTGTCTTATTAAATGTGCCTTTCTGTCCCGGTGTTAAAAGGATTTTATTATCGGCAGTGTTGTTTTTGTTATTCTCTGAAAGTTCTACCTTGCCTGTTTTAACAACAACTTCAACAGTAGGAGAGTTGTTATAAGCAAACACATTGAATGAAGTTCCAAGTACTTTAACAGATGCTTTTCCTGTGTTTATGATGAAAGGTTTTTCAGGATCCGGTTTTACATCGAAGAAGGCTTCTCCGGTGAGATTTATTTCTCTGGTTTCTTTGGTGAATTTTTCAGGATAAACAAGCTTTGAGCTGTGGTTCAAAATTACTTTAGTGCCATCGGGAAGAATTACCTCTTTATCTGAAATATCAGTATTAGTAGTAACTACTTCAGCAAAACTAACTTTTTTATCAAAATTAAAACGCAGGGTAGCAATTCCTGTAAGTACTAAAATGGCAATTACTGCAGCTGCTACATTTATCAAACTGCGGTTATTAAGCCTGAATATCTTTTTCTGATTAATTGCAGGATTTACCTTATCCCATGCCTTATCAGTATCATATTTCTTAAGATTAAAGAAAAGTTCTGTTTTATCCATAACTTGTTCTGAATCAGAGATAATCTTTTGTAAATCTTCATCTTCTGTCAGCAATTCAAGTTGTTGTTCTTCTTCAATATTCAACTTTTCTTTACTTAGCTTTTTAGCAATAATATTCCAAAATTCTTCTTTCATGTTATTTATATCTCCTGTTTCTTTTATACTTTTTTTATTGCTTTTGTATATTAGACAACCAAAATCAGGCTTACCCTTATAGATTTTAATTTGCTGTAATTAAAAGTGCTATTATCAGGTTTTTATATTCTTTTAGTTTTTCACGTAATTCTTTTAACGCCTGTCCCATCTGCGTTTCGACAGTTTTAATTGAGATACCGAGCTGGTCAGCTATCTCACGATATTTAAGCCCCTGATCCCTGCTCATAAGAAATATCTCTCTGCGCCGGTCACTGAGTGACGCAATACTCGTTTCTATCTTTTTCTCCAGATCTACTTCCATAAAATATCCGGCATATTCAATAGAATTCTCAGGATTTTTCAAAATCTCTGATTGATATTCCTTAGTTATTTTCTGGTGTTTAATATAGTTAAGACACCGGTTTCGGATTGAGCTGAAAAGGTAATTTTTAACAGACTGATTTATTTCCAGTTCATCTCTTTTCTCCCATATCTTCAAGAAAAACCCCTGCACTACTTCTTCGCAGTCGTCTTTGTCTTTGATATATCTTCTTGAAAAAACACATAAAGGGGAATAATAAGTTCTGAAAAGGACTTCGAAACTTTTTTTGTCTCCTTGCCGGATTTTAATAAATAATTCGCGTTCGTCAGTCATTATTTAGTTAGTTTATAAAATGCAATTTATGAAATTAAATTCATTCCCTTATTTTATAAACTAATGACAATTGATTTTCTTTTTCCACTTATTTCAAATCAAATAAAAAAGCAAATTTTCATTTCTTTGTTTAATTCTTTTGCCTTCCCGTCAGTAATTTTATCAAGTAGGTCCCAGAATTTCTTCCCGTGATTAGGCTCCATAGTGTGTGATAATTCATGCAGAATAATGTAATCGATGAGATGAGAAGGTTGAAGCATAAGTATCAGGTTAAGGTTGATGTTTCCGGCTGAAGAACAGCTGCCCCATTTGCTTTTCAAATATTTGATGTAAACCTGATTGAAGTTGAAGTTGTGTTTGCCTGCTAATTCTTTAACCCTTTGAGGCAAATATAATTTAGCTTCACTACGGCATATATTTATGATTATCTTTTTGATATAATCCTGAATTTCATGACTATTGACATCCTCTGTCTCAGGTATGGCGATTATGACAGTTTCATTATGAATTCCGGCTCTTATCTTACCCTTTTCTGTTGGAAGAATCTTTATTGAGTGGCTGAATGTTTTAATTTCCTGATTTAAAGAGAAAACCTTTTTTTGCTTAGATATCTTATTTTTATGAATTTCAATCCATTCAGCATTATTGATAATAAATCTTTCAACTTCTTTTTTGGAAACAAACCAGGGGTGGCAGACCCTTATGCTACCGTCATTTCCAATGCGCATGGAAATACGCCTTGAACCTTTTCGTCTGGTTACTAATACCTGACCAATGCCCTGTATTTCAAGTGGACATGATGTCAATTTGCTCAAATATAATTTAAAAAGAAGATTAACTATTTAAAATCTTAAATAGTTAATCTGTCAAGTTTACTTTTTATTTCGTCGGCAATTGCTTTTCTGTTAAGCTGTGAAGCAACCCTCATAGCTTCTTTTACAAGCGACACTTCTCTTTTAACGTCATCTTTATAATAATCAACATAACTGCTCCCAAGTGAAAGATAAAACTCAATACGCGAGAAACAATCATCAGCTAAGCTTTTCATAAGCTTGTCCCCTTTTTCATTGCTCGAAGCCATATAGTATGAAGAAGCAGTTAATATATCGTAATAGGAAGTCCCGTACATTTCTAAAGGCACTATTTTATAAAGCCTGTCGAGAACTGTCAATGCCTTTTCATTTTTATTTTCAGAAAGAAGCTGATCGGCAAGCTCATAAAAGTTATTCTTAATCTGTACAACTTCAACTGTTCTCTTCAGATTATTATCAATGAAGATTCTTTTATCACCCAGATTACCCCATGCAAACCTGTTCATCATATTGTCATACAGTAAGTCTGAATCAACTCTTGCTTTTGGACTTTGATTCTTAACAGGAATAAACCTATATGCAAATCCTTCATTTTGAAGATAATTATCGATTTTTAATGAAGTTGTATGAACTACACTAAGATCAAGATATATAGGTCTTTCCCAATTGTTATTCGCCAACAAATCAAGTATTGCTACATCGCTTTTGGAAATATAACTTCCTGATATTTCAAATACAATTGAATCTTCAATCATATTCGCCATAGAAGGCTTAACTGTTCCGGTACTTAACACCTTATTCTTATCTACAGTCATCTTTACTAATCTTGTAGGAATGTAGTTGTATGAAGTGCCTCCCTGCGTTTGAAGTTTTGCTCTGTCATCGTCACTGAGCATTATTTTCATTAAGGTAGAAAGCTCAACAGGCTTTTTTATATCATCCCTGACAACAACAGTATTTCTTACTTCATTCTCATATTTATCCTGACTCATCAATATTGGCAATGGCTGGCTGTCATAAACTTTCTTTTTCATTTGATCTATATACCAGTCACCGTTTAGGAGGGTTACGTTGCAAATTCTAACATCCGGTCTTACGTTTTCAACATCCTGAACATACCAAAGAGGAAATGTGTCATTATCACCGTATACGAACAGAATCGCATCCTTTGCACAGGAATTGAGATAATTTTTACCCAGATCCCTTGCTACATAACGATTTGAACGATCGTGATCATCGTAGTTCTGTGCTAAAACAAGCACAGGAATAAAACCACTGACGACAAGGACAGGAATCAATGCTTTTCCTTTCAGATATTTTTGAATCATACTGAACAAGCCCAGCACTCCAAGCCCTATCCATATTGAATAGGCATAGAACGATCCTGTATAGGCATAATCACGCTCACGTGGTTGGAAAGGTGTTTGATTAAGGTAAACAACAATTGCTAATCCTGTCATGAAAAACAAGGTGAATACTACCCAGAAGTCTTTTCTGTTCTTCCTGTAATGAAATATCAAGCCTGCAATTCCAAGGAGGAAAGGCAGCATAAAATATCGGTTGGTAGTCTCAGGGTTAGCCATAGAAGCAGGTTGACTACCATTATGGCCTAATCTTATTTTATCGATAAAACCTATACCGGTCAACCAGTTGCCATCAAAGTAATTTCCATCACCCTGGTTGTCATTCTGGCGTCCCGAGAAATTCCACATGAAATATCTTATATACATGTGGTTTATTTGATATCTGAAGAAAAAACGCAAGTTCTCGCTGAATGTCGGGATATATTCTTTTTCTCCATTTATAGTTACAGGCCGTCCTTTTATTTGTCCCCAGCTTTTATAAGCGCTTACGTGATTATCCTGCGAACTATACATTCTTGGGAAGAAAGTTTTAAAACGGTCGTCAAATTCATATTCAGGGGAACCTTCAATTTTAATATATTTCCCGTTTTTGGGATAATAAACGGGATCACCTTTTTTAACACTGACTGCAGGGGCGTTATAATACGTTCCGTTAAGCAGAGGTGTTTTGCCATACTGCGATCTGTTAAGATATTTCATCAAAGTGTAAGCATTTTCAGGATTATTCTCATCCATAGGAGGATCAGCTTTTGATCTGATCATAATAACGGCAAAAGAAAGATATCCAATGAAAATAACAGCTAATGAAACCATTGCCAGATTCAGTATTTCTTTTTTCTTTTTGTGAGAGTAAACTATCAATCCGATTAAAGCTCCAAAAAGAATAACAAGAAATGCAACTAGCCCTGAGTTATATGGTAATCCAAAAGAATTAACAAACAATATTTCAAATCTCTGAGCAAACGTTGGAGTCCCTTGTACTATACCCCACATTATCAGTGCTATAATAACAGCTGAAATTGCAAGAGTAGCAATTACTCCTTTCGAAGTTGGTTTATATTTTTTAAAATACCAGATAAGAGCAATAGCCGGAATTGCAAGAAGGTTCAGCAAGTGAACGCCAATCGATAATCCGACAAGGTAAGCAATAAGGACAATCCATCGGGATGAATATTTTTCATCAGCTACTTCTTCCCATCTTAGTATTGCCCAAAAAACAACTGCTGTAAATAAAGATGAAAATGCATATACTTCAGCTTCAACGGCTGAAAACCAGAATGAATCTGAAAATGCAAATACCAATGAGCCGATTATTCCGGATGCAATGATGAGTATTTGGTTTGAGCAACTATCAGGCTTGAGCATCTTTTCAGCAAGGCGAACTATTGTCCAGTATAAGAAAATAACCGTTGCTGCACTTGCCAGCGCTGAGAAAAAGTTAATCATAAAAGCTACCTTTTCCGGAGAGGCAGCAAATATTGACACAACTCTGCCGGTCAACATAAAGAAAGGAGCTCCCGGCGGGTGGCCTACCTGCAACTTAAATGCTGAAGCAATGAACTCACCGCAATCCCAGAAACTGACCGACGGCTCTAATGTTAATGTGTAAACTATCAGCGATATGACGAAGGCTGCCCATCCTGATATTGTATTGATCTTTTTGTAATTCTTCATGATTCTCGAAATAAAGGAACAAATATAAATGAATATAAGAAAAAGGTATACACTTTAATGCATTTAAATTAATACCCCGAACTTGGTACGGTTCTGGTACGGATAGAAAAAATAGTTGAACAAAAAGTATAATTTTAAAAAAGCGATAAATACTTTTTTTTAATTTTGATTTCGATTCTAAAAAAACAAACTTATGAGACTGATTATTGAAAATGATTATGCTACAGCTTCACGCTGGGCTGCAAATTATGTTGCCAGGAAAATTAATTCACACAGTTCAAACCGTCCTATAGTTTTAGGCCTGCCAACAGGTTCATCACCATTAGGCATGTACAAAGAATTGATTTCTCTTAATAAAAAAGGAAAAGTATCATTCAAGAATGTAGTTACCTTCAATATGGATGAATATATTGGCTTACCAAAAGAACATCCTGAAAGCTACCATTCTTTTATGTGGAATAACTTTTTCAGCCACATTGATATCAATCCTGACAATGTTAATATTCTCAACGGCAATGCTTCAGACCTTGAAAAGGAATGCAGTAACTATGAGGATAAGATTAAAAGTTGTGGTGGGGTAGATCTTTTCATTGGTGGAATCGGACCTGATGGCCATATTGCATTCAATGAGCCGGGCTCTTCTCTTTATTCAAGGACAAGAGTTAAAACCCTTACTCATGATACGATTCTTGCTAATTCTCGTTTCTTCGACAATGACCCTTCCAAGGTTCCTACTAAAGCTTTAACTGTTGGAGTGGGTACTGTGATGGATGCAAAGGAAGTAATGATAATAGTTAACGGCTACAACAAGGCAAGAGCATTACAGCACGCTGTAGAAGAGGGAGTTAATCACATGTGGACTATTAGTTCGTTACAAATGCATCCAAAAGGAATAATAGTTTGCGATGAAGTTGCTACCTATGAATTGAAGGTAGGTACATTCCGCTATTTTAAAGACATTGAAAAAGACAATCTGGATCCGGATACGTTAATCTAATTTCCCTGATTGTTTTTTTTGTTTCCCATTTTGAAAAGAAATTCTTTTTCACTTTTAGAAAGGCTGTCATAACCTGATTTTCCTATTTTATCCAGGATTTCATTTATGTTCTGCCTTTCTGCTTTTTTATTCATATTATATTCCCGGTCAGACATATACCTGGTTGCCTTTTTATTGTGGGAAACTTTTAGTCTGCCCCTTCTTTTAAAAATGTTACTGAAATTGAAAAGGAAGTTATTGAATCGCAGTGTTATGTCTTTGCCCTTTTTAAGTCCAGACATATAAACCATCCCCCAGATTGCTCCGCCTATATGAGCAATATTTCCACCCGGATTAACTCCGGTAATACTTACAATATAAATTAAAATTGAAAAGACCGCAATCCAAATTAGTTTTACAGGTCCAAAAATAGAGCTTATCAAAAGAAGGTTAACAGAAAAATTCGGGGCATAAATTGCTGCAGCAATGAGTATTGCAATTATTGAGGCAGAAGCTCCGATAAGGCTGCTTACTTTAGAAATTTCTGCAAAAGCCGGGAAAATATTGAAAGCAAGTATGTATAAAATTCCACCGGCAATACCTCCCAGAAAATATAAGCTTAAAAGCTTTCTTTCATCGAAATACATCAGGAATATTTTGCCAAACCAATAGAGACATAGTAAATTAAAAAGTATATGCAGAAAATCGTAGTGAACAAACATATATGTAAGCAGTGTCCATGGCCGGGTAAATAACAGGGATAAGTCTGAAGGCAATGCCAGCCAGTCAAGAATAGGGAAATCAATTTTAAACAAGTAAAATATAACTGAAAGTAATCTTATCAGAATAAAAATAAAAAGGTTGGTATATATCAATCTGGTAATTATTGAGCCAGATTTAAAAGAAGATTTTATTTCATCCAGAATATTCATGATATTAGTTTTTAATTAAATAGAATTAATAAAGACATAAATAAATTCTAACGGGATAAAATATTTCAATAAAAGGTTCTGGTATTCTTATTCCAGTATTTTATCAGGATGAATCCAAATAACATACCACCCAGATGGGCAAAGTGAGCAACGTTGCTGCCGGGCATTGACAATCCGAGAACAAGTTCCAGAACTCCGTAAGCAATAACCATATATTTAGCCTTGATTGGAATTGGGGGGAACAAGAGCATTAATTGAGTGTTTGGGAATAGCATTCCAAATCCGAGTAATACTCCATAAACAGCTCCTGATGCTCCGACAGTTGGAATATTCATTTTGATGTTTACCAATTGATTCATGAAAGACGTGGCTTCTGTTTCATAAGCTTCAGATGTTGGATTATCGAGCCATGAAGCAGCAAAATCAATTATCTGTGGCAGGTCAAACCTAAGGTCTTTGATGGTTCCCTGATATTTATTAACGAAAGTTGAAAATAAATCTGCTGAAGGAGTATTGGTAAATGCTGTAACAGCTTTTGCCATAGGGGCTATTTCAAGATAGTTGACAAAGGTGTGCAGAGCTGCAGCACCTATTCCGGTTACAAAATAAAATATCAGAAATCTTTTCGGACCCCATACGCTTTCAAGTACGCGACCAAACATCCACAATGCGAACATGTTGAAAAACAAATGTGTTATTCCTCCATGCATAAACATGTGGGTAATGATTTGGTAAAATCTGAAATTATCTGATTGAGGATAATATAATGCCAGGCGATCGGTTAAATCTAGTCCTGTTTTCTGCATAACATAAGTAGCAAGAAGCATGATAACATTAATAATTATCAGGTTCTTTGTTATTGGAGGCATTTGTGCAAAAGGAG
>JAGODU010000162.1 GCA_017998095.1 Prolixibacteraceae bacterium
GAATGGGCTGTCCATCAAGCTAAAGACCTTATTGCTAACAAGGTACCAAGCCTTCACGTCTATACTTACGGCATTACTGATAACGTTAAGGAAATAATTAAAGCGGTATTATAAGAGCATCTGAAATATTTGTTGTTTGTTTTTAATTCAGATTATTTCTGTTGCTCAACTTGTATATTCTTACTGATCCCTTTTCAAGAATCAGACTATCAAGATATTGCCGGATGTCTTCTTTCTCCTCTAACAATCTGGAGTCTGAATACAAATATTCTGCTCCTTTGTTAATCATATCATTCAGATCGGAAGAAGACAGATTATCGTTGTCAAATCCCCATCCTTTTTTGTCTGTGTAATAAAAATAAATGAAGTGTGAAATGTCATTCCCCGTTACAATAAGTGCATTCTTTGGAACTGCATTTCGCAGTTCATCTTTATAGGCCAGGAAATCTTTATTAAATCTTGGAGCTTCAGGTTTCCACCGTCCATCCATTCTTAAAAAGCATGTTACCGGTAGCAGAAGTAAAAGAAAGATTGTCAAATATTTCCATATTGCATTTTTCAAAATGTACAGGTTATATGCACCATAGGCCACCAGCATGAAGATAAGAGGATAGAACGGAAAAAGATAATAATCATGAACTTTGGCTATTGCATTTGCTTCAAACAGATAATATATCAGAGCGATAACACTTAATGCAAGTATCAAAATGAATTTCTCATCTTTAAAAGACTCCCTTTTATAAAGAAAATAAAAGCCTGCAAAAAAGAACACCAATGATCCGTAATTTATAAGAGATTCAGGTAAAGTGGAAAACAATATATGTCGCATATAACGTAATATCAGGGATATTGGTTCCTTATTGTTGAACATCCCTTTTACAATTACGTTGTCATTCCATTGTGGTATAACAGAAACATACCAGATCAAAGGGAAAAATACAAAACCAAAAATTGTAGCTGATTGTATTATGATTTTCTTATTAATCCCTTGGGTAAAGATCTTTCTTAAGAAATAAATTCCGGGCACTATATAGTAAATTATAAATGGAAGTTTGCATAAAGTACCAATGCTTAATAGGATTCCGCTCAGAACTAATATAATTGGTCTTTTATCGTTGTACCACGTAAAGAACAAAGCAAGTCCCCATACTGAGCAGCATAGCGCCAGATTATCCGGCATAGGGTTTATAGAATGGAAATAAAAACTTGGGGAAAAACTGAAAGCCCAGGTACCGATAACCGACAGGATTCTGTTGTGAAAAAGAGAACTTAAAAGTTTGTATATTCCTAATATTGAAACCATTCCTGTGATAAACATGAATAATCTTGTTATCAATACATATTTCCCGAATATTTTATATAGCAAAGCAGTTATCCACTGCATCAGAGGAAATTCCATCCTTTGTATGCCATCGGTATTGCCCCTGTCATTTCTTCGCGGATTCAAGATATTCATGTCCTCCTCGTAGAAATTGTTTATGGTAGTTTGTGTTTGCGTTTGTCTCCATACATGATTACCAATGATATCGTATGAGAATTTCTCATAATGCATGAAGAAACTCAGGACAACTATTGAGATAAGTATAATGTTCCTGTACAACCTGTTCATTTTAACAGTTTTTTATTAAATAACATTTCCCCCTGCCCGCTATTTCAACTCCTAAAAATTTTCCTATAATTTCCGGCAGTTCTCTACCGCAAATAAACAAAATGTTTCTTATTAATTTTATGCTTAAGTAAAAAAAATATTAAAACCCGGGTAGCAAAAAAAAGGGCTAAGTAGTAATAAGTAGTCACATGTAGTTATGGTGATACTACTTAAATACTAGTTAGTATCAAGTTGGTATTAAGTTGCCCCTGTCGGAATCAGAATTTACAGAATTAAAGAATTTGCAGAAAAAATAATCGTTGCATTTTTTACGGCGAATAGGAGGTTTATTCGTTGCAGAAAGGAGTGACATTAACTATAGAGCATGTCCCAGACTGGTGTTTTTGGCTTGCAGTTATTTCTTCTTTTTAGGACTATTCAATAGTTTTTTCTCGTCGCCATCAAGTTTCCTTTGCAGTTTTTTAACATCTTCTGCAGGTGGAAGGTTCTCTGGTACAATTCCTCTTTGGGTGAGCATATTTCTAACAGCAAGATTATTGTCAATATGTTCTTTTTCAATTTATGCTTGCCCTTTTAAGTCTTTGTTTTAAACATTCAATCCAGTCATTTCGACTGCCAGGTCTTTTGCTTTTATACTGATCGCAGGAAGAAAATCAGCAACTGGTCGACTATCCGGTACGCCCATTTTACGTTTAAGCAATTGGGTGTTTAATCTGAATAATGCCTGATCTCCCTTACTCCTGATTATTGCAAATCCCTGATTGTTAGCCCCACGTTCAAAAAGAATACCTGATAGTTGTTTTTCAGTTTGGCTTAATTTTTCGCGAGCTTATACCCTTTCAAATTCTAAAATTTGTTGTTCAGCTAATTCTGCCCTACGAGTTTGTATGGCAAAATAGTTTTGAGCAAATGCAATTTTTTCTTTTTTACTATCTCCATTTTGAGCAATTAAATAGCAGGCATGCCTTGTTAAGAGCATATCAACTATTTATTTTTCAGCACCTTTGGGCATGGGGGTCGTTTCACTGATGTCAGGAAAATGATAGTCAATTTCTTCATCTGCATTCTTGCATGCTTCTTTAGCTTTTTGGATAACTTTCTCAAAGTTTTCCTATTTGCTGTATCCTAATAAACTTTGTAATTCTCTTGCACTCCAACATTCAACACCTTCTAACTCTGATTCAGCAGCTTCAAATTGGAAAACAGATTTTTAATTTCGTCAGATTTCATGTGGATTAATTTTAAGGGTTAAATTAATTCAAAATTAAATTAAATGGGAGAGGTTAATCAAATCTGTTTCCATTGTTTCCCATCACTAAGTTCAGCGTGCATGCTTTTTACAATAAACAGTAACCGGTGACAATATTGCCAGTAAAGGATTACGGGTGATCTCCTATCAGTTCTCCTCAAGTAAAGATAAAGTGGATATTAACCTCTTACCCCTCTTAATTCTTTAGGGAATTTGCATTTTATTTCAAGCTACCCATTTTTGTTAATTCCATCAATATGGTACTAGGCATGAATGAGGTAAGATTCAGATATAAGTTAGTGAGGTAAGAGAAAAGGAAAGAGGTCTTCCTTAATGAAAAGGAAAGCCTCTTTTTTAAATTTTATTCTGCAGAAATTATTTTTATTTCTTACTGATTGCAAATAGTTGAATATTCATATACGTGCTGAGCAAGATCATTCCAAACAGGTTTTTCACCATACTTTTCAATTAAAGCAGGACAATCGCTCCATATTTCAGCAAATTTCTTTTTATAATCTTTCTTTTGAAGTAAGACTGCAGGTTCGTCACCTTTTTTGAAGTAATATGATTTGAGGTCTCCACCTGCTAATGTAATACCACCTACTCCAACACCCATGGTTTCAGATGCAAAAGGATCGTTATAAATCTTGACTTTTGAACAGAAAGCAGGATTAACAACCTGCATCAATAACTTCTGAATCTTTTTGCCAAACTTAACATCTGTACTTTCAAAATAAACATATCCGTCAGCAATTTTACTGTTGTCAAGATTATCACTCTTCCAAAGTTTTGCATCAGTGAGGAATTTGTCAGCCTGCCCGATTTTGTCAAGCATACTTTGTGGTAAGTACATCATTTTGATGTCAGTAGGTTTGATTTTTATCTTGTTGCCGGTTTCATCCTTTACCTTCATTTCAGCAATCTGTCCTTTTTTGTATTTCAATATAAGGATTTTAGCTTCAGTTACAGAATCGTCATTTTTTGTAATGTAACTTGTTTTAGTTTGTGAGAACGACTGAGAAGGCATTGAAAACTGCTGTGCCATTGCGTTATATGCAAAGGCAGAAACAAGCAGAAAAGTCACAAATAGAATAGATTTCTTCATAATGTTAAGGTTTTAATATTTAGTTTACTAATAAAAATTCGTCTCTTATTCAGAAATAATTCCAGAATTTACTCTTTGGGTAAAATTATCAGAATTTTTAAATTATTGATTCTTATTCAATGACAATTCCTATTTTTTGCAGATCTCTCCAAAAGTCGGGATAAGATTTGGTAACGACCAATGGATCGTTAATTCTAATTTCTCCGTTAACGATCGATATAGGAGCAAAAGCAAGAGCCATTCTGTGATCGTGATAAGTTTCGATAGAAACACTAGAATTGAATTTAAGTTCATCGACAAAACCTTCCCATGCGAGTTGTCCCGGTTCCGGTTCATATAGTTCGGCACCAAGCTTTGCAAGCTCAATAATCAGGGCATAAATTCTGTCTGTTTCCTTAATTTTCAGGGTTTCCAGTCCGCTGAAATGAAAGGGAATTCCTTTGCAGACACACATAACAGCAAAGGTTTGAGCGATATCGGGATTTTCTATAAAATCCCGGACATATCTTTCGGGCCAGCGTTTATTAATTTTTTGAAGCCTGATGCCATTGCTTTCCTGGACAGATTGAATTCCAAAGTCTTCAAACCATTGAGCCTGACTGGAATCGCCCTGGAGGCTATCGAGTTGGAGACCTTCAAGAAGGACATCTGCCTCCTCAGCCAGCACTGCCATTTCGTACCAATATGACGCGCCGCTCCAGTCGGATTCAACGGTGAAAGGAAAGACCTTATAAGGTTGCTCGGCAATAGAAATCTTGTTACCTTCCCATTTATATTCAATACCAAATCTGGCCATTAACTTTAATGTGAGGTCAATATATGAAGCCGAAGTAATTCTGTTAGTAAGAGTAAGTTCAAGCCCTCCTTCCAAAGTGGGGGCAATCATCAATAAGGCAGAAATGTACTGGCTGCTTATACTGCCGTCGAGTTCGAGAGGAATACCTTTGAGGTGGGAGCCCCATATTTTTAAAGGCGGAAAACCTTCATTGCCTGCATATTCTATCCTTGCACCTAGTTTTCTTAAAGCATCAACAAGAATTTTAATTGGTCGCTGCTGCATTCTTTCACTTCCTGTCAATTCCCATCGTCCAACAATCTTTGAAAGGTAGGCAGTAAGAAAACGCATTGCAGTTCCGGCGTGCCCGACATTAAAAACATCAGTATTTGATTTCAGGATATTATCCATGACAACAGTATCATCACTGTCGGAAAGGTTAGAAACGGGAAACGGACTATATGCCAGAGCATTGATCATCAGAACTCTGTTGCTTATGCTCTTTGACGAAGGGAGTTTAATTGTTCCTTCGAGTTTATTGATTGAGGATTTTACACAATATTCCATTGTTTATAATTGTGATTAATAACAATTTATGTGAATTATTCAAAAACTAAGATTATATATTCTTATAAAAATACAACGCATTATAAACCAATTCCTTTTCGCAATTGACATTAATTTCAAACTTTCCAATTTCAGGAATAAGGGTGAAATTTATTCTTCCGTTTTCATTCTTTTTATCCTTAGTCATAAGGAGATACGCTTCTTCGAAATCAGAATCGCTAAGTTCAAACTTCCCGTATTTCGAGATAATCCAATTAGAAATTTCAGCAACATCTTCCATTGGGAAATTCAGTTTTTTATGAGAAAGATAAAGTTCAGCAATAATACCATAAGCAACAGCAAAGCCGTGAAGAACAGGCCTTCCCTGATGCAGGGCAAGGCTTTCAAAAGCATGGCCGGCAGTGTGTCCGAAGTTTAAAGCTTTGCGAATATTCTTTTCGGTAGGGTCATTGACAACAAAAAACTCCTTAACTGACACTGAATCAGCAATAAGAGAATTTAGTATTTCAAAATCAATAGATTCAATATTAAAATTCAGAAGGTCGTTCCAATGAGACTTATTGAATATCAGGCCATGTTTCAACATTTCAGCATAACCTGAAAGGATATTATCCTTATTGATAGTTTTCAGAAATTTAGAAGCAATTATAACAGTTTGCGGCTGATTGAAAACCCCTATTTCATTTTTCAGTCCATTGAAATTAATACCTGTTTTCCCTCCTACAGAAGCATCAACCTGAGAAAGGAGGGTTGTCGGGATATTTACAAAGTGCATTCCACGCTTGAAGCATGAAGCAGCAAAACCGCAAAGGTCGCTGAGCATACCACCTCCAAGGTTAATCAGCAAAGATTTTCTGTCGGCTCCGTTTTCTTCGAGGAAATTCCAGACTTTAACAACTGAGTCGATACTTTTATTTTCCTCGCCGCCTTTAGTTACAAGAACAGGGACTGAAGAAATTGAAGGAATATTAATTAGTTCCGGCAAACAATTAGTTTTAGTATTTTCATCGCAAACGATGAAAACTTTGCCGGAGGGGTATCCGTTAACAATTTCGCCCAATTCTTTTTCAACTGAATTGGTTACTCTTATATCGTTTACAAACTTAGGAAAACTCATTTTTTCAATTTATTTTTATGACTCCAAAATTATAACAATTTGTTACTTTGATGAAACATATTTTAAAATGGCAGCAATAGACAATACGAAATTTATCTTTCAGTTTAATAACAAGGCAAAATCTACCAATTCATTTGTCCTTTATATAGTCAGTGGGTTGGTTTTGGTGGGCTTAGGATTTTTGTTTCTTGCTAAAAGCTGGTATATCCCTTTAATAATAGATTCACTTATAACCATTGTATATTTTTATTTTTTCAGTTATACAAAGCCTTCATTTTTTGAGGTTCTGGTCACAGAAAAAGAAGTAAAGATAAATTATTACTCAGTATCCTCTGCTATGAGAAGTTATAACACGATAGAAGTGCCTTTGAAACAGCTCAGGGGATACGAAGTAAAAAGAAAATTATGGGGATTAAAAAAAGAACTGATAATATCGATGGAGTCGAAATATGGTTTTGCTGATTTTCCTCCGGTAAGTATAACATTGCTCAGCAAAAAAGAATTATCCCAAATATTTCATGTTCTAAAGAAAATAATTGACAGTTAAAAAATAAATACAACATGACATCCCTCAAACACAAAATCGCTCTTTCCCTGATTCCGGGGATTGGGTCAATCAATTCACGTAAACTGGTTTCCTATCTTGGAAGTGTAGAGGCAGTATTTGATGCTCCTTCAAGATCGATATCATCAATACCGGGAATAGGAAAAACCATGGCTGAAAAAATCATTGAAAACAGGCCTTTAGCGTTAAAAAAGGCAGAAAGCGAAGAAGAGTTTATTGACAAGCACAACATATCCTGTTATTTTTATTTAGACAAGAACTATCCAAAGAGACTGACTCAATGCGAAGACGCTCCGGTAATAATATTTCAAAAAGGAGAAATGAACCTTGATAACCCACGGATAGTAAGCGTTGTAGGAACAAGAAATGCAACAGATTACGGGCGTGGACTTACTGAAGAATTGATTACCGGGCTGACACAGGCAGTACCGGGAGTAATGATAATAAGCGGACTGGCTTTTGGTATTGATATAATTGCACACAGATCTTGTCTGAAAAATAATATTCCAACGGTCGGGGTTGTAGGACACGGGCTTGACAAGATGTATCCATCAGCACATATAAATACGGCAAGGGAGATGATAACCAAAGGAGGAGGGCTTCTGACTGATTTCACTTCAAATACTAAAATAGATCCGGGTAATTTTCCAAGAAGAAACAGGATTGTAGCAGGTTTGTCGGACTGCACAATTGTTGTAGAGTCAGCAATAAAAGGAGGGGCACTGGTGACTGCAGATATAGCTTCATCCTACAATCGGGATGTTTTTGCATTTCCGGGAAGATGTTCCGACAAATATTCCAAAGGATGTAATGATTTGATTAAAAGGAATAAAGCAGGGATGATAGAATCATCAGAAGATTTGATAAGTATAATGGGCTGGGATATTAATCCAAATAAGCCGATTCAACAAATACTCTTTAGTGAATTAACAGAAGAAGAAGAAAAAGTGTATTCAATTATTAAAAGAGAAGAAACAATTTCTTCGAGTGCTATTTCGTCTGAACTTTCAATTCCTGTTGGAACAATCAGCTCAATACTTTTGAATCTTGAATTCAAGGGTGTTGTAAAATCATTACCGGGCAACCATTATAAGCTAAATTCAGGAAGATGTATATATTAAAACATCAAGCATAGCAGATCATTGAAAATTGATATGTTTTTTGTAAATTCATTTGTGATTAAATAATTACCTGCTTAAATGTGTTTTATAAATATAAATACTGATTATTAATACTTTATGATATGAAAAAAATAATAGCCTTACTGATATTATTACCCGGATTTATGATTTCAACATTATATGCTCAAATAACAGCTCCCGGGGTTAAATGGAATGATACCTACACTTTTGACAAATACAATGAATTGAAGGTGGATTTTTATTCCAAGAAGAATGAGTTGATGCAGAGTCTTAATTACAAAAGTTATTATCAATCGAACGGCAAGGATTTTGCTGTTAAGATGATAGCCAAATCAAAAAACAATAATATAGAAACAGTGTTTGATTTGAAAAATGAAGTAGCCATTCAGATTTTTGGTGAAGATCAGATGTATAATGCAGGAGGATTCAAATATCCAACTGAGCAGGATAAAAAATTGCTGGAAATAATTCCGGCAGAAGGCACGAAGACGATAGCCGGCTTAGTGTGTAAGAGATATACATATACGTTTAAAAAAATAACCGGTGAAGTATGGATTACTGATCAATGCAAATTATCAAATGATTACGGAATTTTCAGGGCAGCAAAAATGGCGGCAAAGCATAATACATTATCAGTAGGAGGGTTTGTAATGGAGATGACAACAGAAGATTCAACAGGGGCAAAGACAGTAATGACAACTGTTTCGCTTAAAAACAATTGTAATTATTCTGTTAGTTTTAAGAATGTGGATATGAATACGGCGATCAACAAAATAAACTATTACACTTTTTAATATCTCCCGTTATCACAGCTTTATCTATTCCAATAATAATGAAACATTTGTGTTATAT
>JAGODU010000018.1 GCA_017998095.1 Prolixibacteraceae bacterium
ATTCGGAAGAACTATAATAAAAATTATCAAAAGAAGAACGGTGTTTGTGTACCTCGACATACTGGCCAGTTTTTCTGAGCCTTTGCTTAACAGATGCCCGATACGCCCCTTTAATTCAAAAAAACCTATTGAAGCCCATAAAAGCGCGGGTATGCTTATTAGAAGTCCGTGTCTTGTACTGAGATAACACGTTTTGACCATATAGACATAAATGCTTAGAAAAAATACAAGCATCCAGATCAGAATCGGTATTTCACCTTTATTGTATGGTATGTATCTCCTCTTTATTACACCGAAAAGAAAAAGTATAAAAAATACCAGATGCAAAGATTTTGCGAATTTATATACCGCCTCTGAAAAATAGATCTCATATTTATGTCTTTCAGCCATATCGTAAAATGTTCTGAAACGATAAGAGGTTATGTTGATCACCTCCTGTTTCAGTTCAAGGTCTTGCTCAACATCATGTGTCAATATAAGACGGGGCAATTTCTCGCCTATAAGACCAAAATCCCATTTACCTAGATTATTCTTAAGTACAATAAGAAATGGGGAGGCAATAAGTGGAAAAGAAATGATAAATACGAACATCATTGCGAATAGGCTCTTCAATTGTATCTTGCCGTCAAAATAATGCCACACCATCCAAAGTAATATAACCAAAATAAGTGCAGCCCCATCAAGCCTTGTAAAAGATGCCAGCACAACAAACATGGCGGCAAGCATAAGGGACAACAACCTCTTTTGAGCAATACCCCTCCAGGCAAAATATAGCGAAGATATGGAAAAACACCAAAAAACAGGCTCTCTAAGCACATCCGTCGAATATTCAACAAGCCTGGGGCTGATGATATAAAACAGTGAGGCTATTGCGGCAATGCGACTGTCTATGAGCAATCTGATAAGAAGAAAAAAAGGTATGATCGCAATTGAACCAAATACAACCGAGACCAATCTCCCCGCAGTTTCCCAATCGTGAAAAACCTTTTGAAACAATACAATAATAAAGGGGAATAGATTGAAAAAACTCGATTCGGATATTTTACTGAAGTTACCAGATGCGATTAATCTCGCATTTTCTATATATCTAACCCCATCCGGTGTAATGATCTGTGCCGTCATTACACCATAAAGCCTTACGACCACTGCTAGAATCGTAAGGCCTATAAGCAAGAGGACTATATTCTTATCCCCTGAAAACCTTTTTATCCCATCAACCATTTTTTTTCGCTTCATTTATGGCTTTCCATCGCAGGAACCCTTGAACTCGGGCATCGTGGCACATTTATCAGCGCTTATGCCTTCCTGCTTAAAAACCTTGACAAGCGTCATCCAGAGAATCTTCATATCAAGCCAGAAACTTCGGTTATCGACATACCACACATCAAGTCTGAACCTTTCCTCCCACGTAATTGCATTCCGACCGTTCACCTGCGCCCAACCCGTAATACCAGGTTTTAAATCATGACGTCTCGCCTGTTCTGGAGAATACCTCGGCAGATAATCCATGAGAAGTGGTCTCGGACCCACGATACTCATATCGCCTTTGAGCACATTCCAAAATTCTGGCAGCTCATCGATGCTTGTCTTACGCAATATCCTTCCTAAATGGGTCAATCGTTCTCCATCGTCCTCAACGGATGACTTTCCGGGATCAGACATTCTCATGGTTCTGAACTTCACGATATCGAAAGGCATGCCTTTGTAACCAGGTCTTTTCTGGATAAAAAATATAGGGCTACCCATGCTGAGCCAAATCATAACCGCTACAATGAGCATAACAGGCAAAAACAGTATAAGCCCTATCAGCGAAACAAGAATATCAAAACACCTTTTGATGATCACCGCCAAACAAACTAATTGAAGTCACTGATGCTTTTCCTGATCTGTGCAAGCCTTTTCTCTCTGTCGGATACATCTACAAGTCCTTTTTCGATGATATAATGGGATACAAGAAGGCTTGCAAGATATTCGCCTTTTTTGCTCCAATGCTTGTCTAATCTCATATAGAGGTCCTTTTCCGGGTCGAGAAATTTTGATGTCCCTTTTCTTGTGTATTTCCGAAACGGTTCGAGCAAATCGATATAAAGGATGTTTTCTCTTTGAAAAAACTCACCAAGAAACCGATTAGGTTGCTCCAAGTCTATATGCTTATCTTTGATAAAATACGGATATACCTGCTCTTTTGCCGGAATGACTACGACAAGCAGATTGGTCCCGTTTTTATCGGTAAATCGCTTAAAATTTCGCAGATTCTCAAAGTGGTTTTCCCATGCACTATTAAGCCACGGAAAATCCTTAAGGGGATAGAATTCAAGCATGTCGGTCTCAAGAGGCATGGATTTCTCACTCTCTTTCAACGCCTTTGCCTTCATATCTTTTATAAACGATTTAATCTGGCTCGTCGCATGTCTTATTCTGTCGGACAGTACTGAATTATCGGTTATATAACACTTCCATCTCTTGAAAACAGAGCTGCATACAGAACATTCATCGTATTTACTGCAAACGACCTTTCTCTCGTAAGATTTTGCGTGCCTTTCTAGGCTTGTATCATCCTGCACCTCGATAGCACCGGTTTTATAATCGACTATCTTTTTCTTTTCTACGAGAAAACCGTTCACCTCGACGAATGGAGGAAACCTGTAGTCATCATCGAGGTCGTTCAAAAAATAACCAAGCACAACGAGTTTTGGAACATGCCTTACTGCACCGACGATCTTTTCCGCCTTAAGCAGTTCCTGCCTTGTCCCGTAGCCTGAGACACCGCACTTTAGAACCCTCATGCCGAGGTTACCTTCAAGCAGCGTCCCCCATTTGTTCTCGAACGAAGAAAACTGATGCGTAAAACTGTCACCTACAAGCAATATGTAATCCTTTTCCTGTTTGTAAGGTCTATCGAAACAACCAAGTTCGTTCGACCATATATCGATATAATATTTGCCTTCATGATGGATTCTTCGCGTCGGGCAATTCTCCGCAATATCAAAACCGGCGATACTGTCAGGCTTATAGTAATATCTCATTTGGCGGGCACCAAGGGATTTTTTATAGTCGGTCAACCTGAGAATGCCTTCCGCAATGCATAAGACCAATATAATTGTAAATAATGCAAGCGCTATGTTGATGAGGTATCTTTTAATCCTGTTCATGTAAATTATTCCTCTTATTCGGCAAAAACTTATTAAACGTTTGCAAGGAGCAATGATTTATAATAATCCGTTAGGGCTTCGGTGACGATTTCTTTCGAAAATTTTTTAGTGGCTCTGATACGCGCATTTGAACCCATTATCTTCCTTAAATCAGGTCTTTCTATCATCTCTATCATCTTCGATGCCAGGCCATCCACATCACCAGGATGATAAAGAAGACCTGTTATTCCGTCCTCGATTGTATCGATAACACCGTAAATTCTTGTTCCAATCGAAGGAATACCTGCTGATGCCGCCTGAATAACCACAACCCCAAATCCTTCACGATAAGAAGGCAGGCAAAATATATCCGACGCTGCAAAATATTTTTCAGGCACATCCGTATAACCCACAAAGTGCATCTTTTGAATACAAGAACTGCACAACGATTCCATTTGTTCCTTCATCCCCTGCTCATCAGGACCTACTATCAACAAGTGTATGTTATCGTATTTATCGCACACCCGTCCAAAAGAACGGGCAAGGTCAATTAGCCCTTTATCACGGTTCAGTCTACCAAGATACAGAAAAACAACATCGGATTCCGGTATAGCGAGATGCCCTCTTATGAGGTCTCTTGATTCTGGGTCAGGCGAAAACTTATCTGTGTCAACGCCGCAGATAGAACCATTAGCAAGAACTCTCGATTTCTCGGGTGACACAACACCCTGTTCAATGAGAAAATCCCTTTGAGAGCTGCTGTCAACAAGTATATGTGTGGCGCATGCGGCAAGAAGTTTATCCATCGATTTAAGCAACCACCGCACAAACCCCTTTTTTGTCGCCCATACCTGTCCTGTAAATATGTGAATCCGAATTGGAATGCCGGCAAAAAACCCCGCAAGCATAGAAAGAAGGCCTGCCTTAGGTGTAACCGAATGGATTGCATGAAACCTTCCAATCCTAAACTCTCTGTAAAGCTCGCAAAGCGCCTTGATGTCGGAAGCCGGGGATATCTTCCTTCTGATATTGATATGAATTACAGGGATTTTTATGCCGAAAGGTTTTAAGAAGTGTTTATTGTTTGTGTTCAGAGCTACATAGACATCGAAATATTGCTCCATAGCCTTGATATGGTCAGTTAAAAATGCCTTTACGGTAATCTCCGCTGCAACTACAAAACACACCTTCGGTTTTTCTAAGTTTTTTTCAGGCAATCCGGCAAACCGGCAAAATAAGAATTTTATGGCAATGCATTTTACAACCCAGGAATCTTAGTAGACCTTATCTGTTCTATGATGCTGTCTGCACGTGTTCTTTCTTCTTCATTGAGTTTCCTATTGCGCATATTTACCAGAATATCATGTGAATTAACAGAAGCAAATATCTGATATACCAAGCCTTTCAGGAATGATTCTGCCAATAGCTGTAAGGTTTGGCGCTTTCCCACATATGAAGGACCGTAAGTTCTTATAATTTTTCTCACGGTTTTACGGCTCAGTAGATGATTTTTTACATTCACAAGACCTTCTCTGACAAAATAGAGAGGCTCATTAATCCTTGCGAAGCGAGATGTCTTATATGTCCTGCACCACAACTCACAGTCTTCAGCTCTTATATACCCCATATCGTATGGATTTTTTTGAAACCACTCTGTGTAACCCATTACAGTTGCATGATGAAAAAATCTTCCACTTAAAAGTGTTGCAGGCCTTACATTGATCACACTCGTGTCTCGAACACCTATAGCCCTGCCTTCCTGGTCCATTGAACACATGAGTGTATCAACAACATCGATTTCAGGATGCGTTTTAAGGTATTCAAACTGCTTTGACAAACGCTCAGGATGCATCATATCGTCCGCATCCATCCTTGCATAATATCTTCCTTTAGACAATTGTGTCATCTGATTGAGCGCCGCAATAAAACCTTTTTTTTCCTTCTCCCTAAAAACACGGACTCTGGGGTCTTTCACAGACTTGACGAGTTCATATGATCCATCTGTCGAATTATCATCAACAACGATAAGCTCCCAATCTTGAAAAGATTGAGCAAATATCGACCTAAGTGCATCCGTGAGTGTGTCTACATTATTGTAAAATGTAAGTCCTATCGAAACTGCAGGATTCATTGTCTGTTTCTTTTGTATTATCAAGCTCTTTCCATGTATTGCCGCCAGGTTTCGAAGAGCGATCTTTCGATATCAACAACAGGTTCAAACCCGAAAGCCCTGTGTGCCTTTGCATAGCTACCGAAAGAGATATCGATATCGGGAATCCTAACCAAAGCAGGGTCATGTTCTATTTCAACAGGCATACCTGAAAATCCAGCAATCACCTCTACAACCTTGCGGATTGAGTAAGGTTTACCTGAACATATATTGAACACCTCACCCCAAAAATCCCCCTGTGCAATCTTAATATATGCATCCATTGCATCGTTTACATTTATGAAGTCTCTTTCTGTATTCAGGTTTCCCATCTTTATGACCAATTTTTTATCCTTCCGGTTCAAAGAGTCTTTGATTCTCTTTATGATTGCACCCACCACCAATGTAGGCGGGATGCCCGGACCTATAATATTGAAAGGTCTTGCTGCCACAATCTTCAGACCCTCTTTCTGAACATAGTTTTGCCCGGCAAGCACCACTGCATGTTTGCTTATACCATAGGCATTGAACGGACGACATGGTTGTTCCTCAGTAAGCGGAAAATCACCGGGGGCGGCAAAACCATATTCTGCGCTGGAACCGATTATTAAAACCGATGCATTGGGTATGCATCTTCGCACCGCCTCAAACAGATTAATGCTCCCGCTAAAATTTATTCTGTAAACTTGGTAGAGATCATCGCCTATAACACCTGCGAGATGGAAAATCGTGTCTGGCTCCCAAAACTTTATCGCATATTCAAGCCTTTCCCGGTCGCAGATATCAACACTGAGATATGCGTCGAGATGCAGCTCGGGCAGTGCTTCATCCGCAATATCAATGCCAAATATGCGCACATCATAGTCGGTGCGAAGCCTTCTGACAAGATGTCCGGCACAAAAACCCAATGCACCCGTAATAAGAACTGACTTCATATAATCATGTTTGTTTAAGGGAGAAAAAACCCAGGATTTGAAACAAAATCGGCACTCGCCTGTTCATAGTCTTCAAAACGGCCGATATCCTGCCAGTAACAGTCTGTGTCAAAGCACATAACCTTTTTTCCTGCTCTTATCAGCGCTGTCATTAATTCAGGGATATCGAATTTGCCATCACTTGGAATTAAATCGAGACTTTCAGAGGAAAGCACATTGATACCCATGCTTACATCATACTCGAGTACAGGTTTTTCACGATATTCACCAAGTACGCCTCCATCTGATTTTACAATGACCCCGTAATCTATATGCGCCTTACGCTGAGTAACTGCTATCGTCCCCGAGGCATTGTGTGCCTTGTGGTAATCAACTATCTTTCTGTAGTCAAGCGTGGTCAATATATCGCCATTCATCACGAGCATATGTCTTTCGGGATTTTTCAGCATCCTCAAAGACCCTGCCGTCCCCAAAGGTTCATCCTCAATGTAATATTCTATATTTACTCCCCAGCGAGACCCATCCCCAAAGGTTGCAATAAAAAGCTGAGCCATATATCCGAGCATGACTGCAACCCTTCTGATACCCGATGCGGCTATTTGCCTTATAACTACTTCAATTATAGGCACATCACCGATAGGCAGCAAGGGCTTTGGTATCACCATTGTAAAGGGCTTCAGCCTGACCCCTTTGCCACCAGCAAGTATTACAGCCATCATAATTTCAATACCTCTATAAAGTTTTTGTAATGGTTAAAAGGGATGTTTAGATACTATCAAAGATTGTCTGCATCCTGTGAAAATATGTATGCATTGCCATCACCCTCTCGTGTCCGGCCTTTGCAATCCTGTTTCGCGTTGTCGGATCCTTTATTAGCTCCGAAACTATCTCTGCGCCCTCCGAAGGTGTTCTGTATGTGAGAACCTCTTTGCCCGGTAGCAATAACTCCTCCATGCCTGTCACATAATCTGTCAGTTGCACACCGCCGCTTGCAGGTATTTCAAATGCGCGCGAATTAAGACCTGCATGTTTTGTCTGCGGATGATGGGAATTGAGAACTACGGTTGCAGCCTGATATGCCCTGTTAACATCCTCAATGGGAAGATATTCACCTCTGACAATCTTTTGTGTATCTTTTATACCGGCCATATCGAGAAATTCTGACCAGCCACCACCCCATATAGCAATATCAGGTATATCCAAAAAGGGTGCGATTAGTTCACCACGTGCATTATAAAAAGACGCTATAAAACACAAATTGCTGCCAAAAAGCCTTCTTTGCTCAGCGGTAAGCATTTCGGGGTGATATTGTACCGGGTCAGCCGCACAAGGTAAGAATGTAATCTTTTTTGCGCCTTGCCTCCTTAAAGGCTCAAAATAAGCATAGTCAAATACAAATATCTGATCATATTCAGGAACACAATGTGGGAATATCAACCACTTGTATTTTTCGTTCTGATATATCGGGTTATCTACCCACCAGTTTACAATCACCGGTTTGCTTTTCAATCTCTTCAATTTTACAATCGTTTTTGGCAAGACGATCTCGCCTTTCAAAACCATTACAAGATCAGGCTGAAAGGATTCAGCCAACCTAATAATGTTTCTATCTATTTCCCTCCCCATAACCAAAAACCAGAACATTTGGCGAATAGGCAGCGGCAAAGACAGACGAAAAAACGAAGTAACACCCTTTGCAACATCTTTAGAGGGCGTTTTTGTATAATAAAATACCTCGACCTCACAGTCGTGCTGTTTTAATGCCCTAATTACCGATTCTGTCCATCCCCCAAACCAGTATGGGCCGATGAGTAAAATACGCACCTGTGGTTTACTCCAAAAAACTCTCGGTCTTTTCTGCTTCTCTCATTCTTCTCAATCCATCCCGAAGCGACAGAGGAATTATGCCAAGTTCACGCTCCATCTTCGATGTATCGAACGATGTATCTCTTGGCCTTGGCACAAGTTCATTGAAAAATGTGTCAGGAACAGGATTGATCAACGAGCTGTCAAGCCCGAAAACCTCAGCGGTCAATAGTGCAAAATCATATAAAGACACATGGTCTTTGCCAGCAATATGAAAAATACCACTTGCGTTCTTTTCAACCACTGCGTTAACGGCCTCGGCGCAAGCGATAGAACAAAGCGGCTTACTGAAAACATTATCAACTACATTGATACGTTTTTCTTCCCTCAGTTGTCTAACCCATGTAGTCACCAGATTACCCCTCTCTTCGGGATAAGGCCATCCATACATAAGAATAGGCCGTACAATGGCCCATGAGACATTGCTTTGCATTACAACCTTTTCAGCATCGACCTTCAGCTGACCATAATAATTTATCGGGTTTGTCTCGTCCTTCTCGCTGTAAAAAGGAGCTGTGCCGTCAAACACCGCATTCGAAGATATATAAATGAGCCGACACCTCCATTTCTCACACAATCGGGTAACTATTTCCGTACCACCAACATTCACCTTCCTGGTAAATTCCTTGTGCTGCTCCGCATAATCAACACTCCCCACGGCAGCCGCATGTATTACAACATCGGGCTTAGCCCATTCAAAAACATTCTCCATTGCATGCAAATCCGTCACATCAGCCGCACGAATATTCGCACATGAAGATACATTCAAACGGCGTTCAGGATAATAAATACCGAACAATTCCTCTACATAATTCAACTTTTTTTGAAGTGAATAACCCAAAAGTCCTGTAATACCAGTAATTAATTTTCTCATATGCTCCTTGCTCAAAAGATAAGTTCAAAAATATACAAATAATCATTAAGATGATTAAAATCGATTTTATGCTCAATTATTATAATCATGTAAATCAAAAGCCTTAATGATATTCTGTTCAGTGGGTTCAGAAAAAAACATTTCTTTGTATTCATGAGATATTGCCATTATTTCTTCATAATTAGTTTCCCACTTTCGTAAAAACTCATATGTCTTTGAATTAAGCTCTTCGCTGTTAGTGACCTCGTCCCATACTATGCCTTTCCCATAATCTGGAAGTGGGTTATAATCAAATCTCTCTGTGTTTTTTACTGAAATTACTGGGATTCCCAAACTTACAGCTTCAATAAGAACTCCACTTGCTGAACTTATTACAATCTTAGATATTTCAAAAAGCGAATATGTATCATCATCATTGATCTTAACACCCTCTGGGATAAGTTTTGCAAATTTTGTAACTGACGTTGCTGGATGCGATTTTAAAATTAAATGTTCGCCAGGCAAGTTTGCGCTACCAAGAAGCGTTAGAATATTTTTGACATCGTCATCATAATAAGGGAGAAGAATAAGTATGTTTCTCTGTTTTTCCCTCCGTGTAACTGTTGTAAATATCTTACCATACCTCAATGAAGGACCAACAATATAGTTTAAACAAGTCACCTTAGGTATATAATAAGAACCATTCGTCAGGATTTTGTCTGGAACAACACCTAATGGAACCTCTTCTTCGTCAACTATAAGATTAAGTGCTGTGCTTGAATAGAGAAAGAGTTGTGCTCCATAAATTACTGTTTTTTTATTCTCTTCCCTCAATCCACGGTACAGACATTTATGCAACGATTGGTTTTCAAACCAACCGACAAGCTTAATCTTTTCATAGGGCAAAAGGCTTATCCGCCTTCCCTGGAGGTATCGAAGATAATCATAAAAAGTTACTGTGTCAAGCGTGTCAACAAGTGTATGTTTTAATAAATCCTTCATATCTGTTGCGTCCGTCTGAAAACAACTTATAAATTTAAACACGTGAAACGGATAAACAGCTATAAAGACAAAAGTCCTTAAAATATCCCAAATAGTTAACAATTGATACTCAGTAAGTAGAGGAACATTTTCTTTTTCAAGAATTTTAATCGTTCTATAAATTTTAAAAGATTTCCTCGGTCTTGGTAGATTCAAAAGATACACAAAGTTCTTATTCAGCCTCCTTAATATATCATCCAAACCCTTTAAATAAGAATCTTTGTATTTTTCCGACTGTAAAATAGCATCTACGAGGAAAAATGTGTCAATAACAATTATTTCTTTTTTATTGTCTGAGGCAGAAAAACGCGTCCCGGAAAATTCATACTGCAGGTATTCACAAAAAAAGAAAAAACAACGAACAAAACTTTTAATATAATACCTAACAAGTATAAATATTTTTGTGACAAACCGATGGCTTGCTGGTTTTTTTCCAGAAATTGCGTACTTCAAAAAATTGTTTGTGAATGGGTTTTTGCTTAATACTTGGTTAGTAACAAGATATATATCTTTATATGCAAATCTGCTAGCTAAAGATAAAAACTCATAAATATCTTTCAAACGTCCACTTAACAGAATTTCTCCTTCAAGATTATATGAAGATTCGAAAGGTCTTTTATTTTTATACAATTTAACGATTCGAAAAAAGAATGTCGACCGCTGCATCTCGCCAAAAAATTCACTGAGCTTGACTTCGCTGCTTCATAGTCATTTAATGCGTCTCCAATAAAGATAACCTCATGGTTTTTCAGGTTATACCCTTTAGTAACACCCTCAATCGCATCTTTCTTTTGCCAAGGGGCTCCATATATCTCTTTAAAATACCCATCCATAAGTCTTTTACAAATTATGTCTTTCAATTCATCGATTGGGGTCGCAGAAACAACAAAACACAGATATTCTTTTGAATAAAGGTCTAAGAATTCCCTTGCACCAACTACATATGGGGCGCTTACTACCTTTTCTTTAACCATAACAGAAAACCTGCTACAAAGATTATTAAAAGTTTTGTCGTCAAGGTCTTTTTTCAAAATATTTGAATAGATGTACCTGAATTTATCAAAACGTGATACCCCACCATTATTGAGGTGATATTCTTTAATCTGTCTTACAACATCATCACCTTCTTGCTCGAAAAGCACACTGAATGCCTCGGTTTTAACATCTAATGATTCAACCAGGACCCCGTCAAAATCAAAGATAACCGCTTTAATCATAAAAAATGCCTAAAATAGTACATGGCGCACTGTCGCATTCTTTTAAAAATAATGGCGCTATAATGATTTCATCGAAACTTATATCTTCATCAGGAAGAAAAATATCTTCAATTATAAAAACACCTTTTCCTTCTTCCCCAAGCAAAACCATGTGGGTTTCTCGTCCATGCTCTTTCCTTTTATGGTTTGCCACCGAGATACAATCAACGGCAAGCGCCCTCATGCTTGGGAAGACTTTTTTGAGGCGTCTTGCCCCAGCGGGTGATAGATAAGGATTATCATAGCAATATTTTTCATGGTCATTATGTCTATATTTAGAAAAACCCGTTTTTAAAAGAACGATGTCCGGCGAAAAATTAATTGATATATTCTCAATATCTTCCAATAAAATAGCTTCTTCGTCTTTTTTTTGACAATCTATAATGAGAGGATTTTTAAATACAAAAGATGTTATTTCAAAATCATCTATTGCCTTTCCGTCTTTATAAAAATGTTTAGGTGCGTCTATATGGGTACCTGCATGGTTGGACATTTCAACCTTGTATGTATTACAGGAATCTCCATTACTTATTTCTTTAACAGGTTGTATTTTAACAGGCGGGGTACCAGGGTATAGAGGTATATCAACCCCAAGGCTATACGACAAAAGCATATATCGCTTTTTTCCCTTTATCATTCTTTAAATGTCACTATGTCTTTAATAATCAAACCGTCATATGTTGGCAGAGGATTAAATTCTTTATATACTCCCTGAATATAGTTAAAGATACCCTGACCCAAATCGAGATATGTTTTATTGACAATCCTTTTTGCTACTTTTGGTGCGAATGTATATGGAGTAATCTCATAGTGGTAGTTGAATTTCGGGGTTATGTATTCAATATCCACCGCATCATCGAGCATTTCTTTTATCATAACCAGTAGATCCTTTACCTTCATTTGTTGATTTCCAGTAATAATCACATACTGATTCACAAAATCTTCAGAGAGAATATCGACGCTGCCCTTTGCCGCATCATAAACGTGGATATACTCCCTGATCTCCTCACCATCACCTTCTCTTACTATTCTTTTATCTAAAAGGGCCTGTTTAACTATCTTCCTTATAAAATTTGTGTCTGTGGCTCTTGGCCCATAAAGAGATCCATATCGAAGTATTGTGAATGGCAATCCATAAATTTCATTATAGTTTTCAATAAGCAATTCGCACGCCTGTTTCGTGCTCCTATAAAATGACCCTGCCTTGCTGTATACATAGAGTGTGCTGGCAAAAACAAAACGTTTTACAGAAAACTTTCTGCACGCCTCCAATACTATGGAATTGCCGAGTATATTAATCTTAACGCTTTCGAGAGGTTTCTGGCTTGCCTCATCAAGGTCAGCAATCCCCGCAAAATTATACACATAATCAGATCCGCTAACCGCCTCTTCAACCCTTTTATGGTCGAGCAAATCACCAACAATCATTCTTTGTCCTTTACTTAAATAAGGTGACGGATTAACATCGTAAATCAATACGTCATAACCGCTATCTGTCAGTGCATCGGCAACATGGCTCCCCAGAAAACCACTTCCTCCAAAAACAGCAACTTTCATAATCCCTCTCCATTTAAAGAATCTGAGTATTCATTTTTATTTTCTATAAAAAATTTTTGCAGATGCCTTATCGCACTTCTTCCCATCGCGAGAACCGACTCAAGGGAGTTACCACCAATGTGTGGCGTACATATAAGATTGGGTAAGCACAACATTTCCTTGTCTTTCGGGGGTTCATCTTCATACACATCAATGGCTGCCCCAGCAATCACGTTGTTTTGCAAAGCCCACTTTAAATCATCGGATTTTACTATACTACCTCTTGCAGTATTAATCAAAAAAGCAGTTTTCTTCATGCTCAAAAAAACATTTCTATTTATCATGTATTTTGTTAATGTTGTCAATGGGGTATGGATTGAAATAAAATCAGCATTCCTATATATATCTTCTTTTGTGGATTCTGTTAAACTATTTTTTTCATAATAAGACCTTTGGTCTATAATATCATTAACCAAAACCTTGCAATTATAAGGTTTTAAAAGACGAATAAGTTCTTTACCTATATTTCCAACACCAATTATACCCACAACCTTTCCACTAAGATTGGCTCCACCATCCTTATTCCAGAAACCATTTTTAAGCTGTAAAGAGGTGACAAACAGTTTTCTTACAAGCATCAGCATAAAGGCAAGTGACATCTCTGCAACAGATAATCTATTGACACCTGGTGTCCATCCTATACTAATATTCATTCTCTTGCAATATTCAATATCCAGATTGTCAAGACCAACCCCGTATTTAGAAATAATCTTTAAATTAGGACATTCAGCAATTACGTCTTGATTTATCCTTTCAAGTCCTACGATAATTCCTTCTGCATCCTTTATAAACTCTATCAATTCCTTACCATCAAGATTAAGTCCGTTTTTATTGATTTTACTTTCAGGGAAAAGTGAATAAAGTTCCTGTGTAAGCGTTTCATTCCTCGAAAACGATGGGGAGGTAACTGCGATCTTCACGATGTTTCCCTCCAGTCTTTATAATACAATGACCAAAAGTTGTCTCTTTTTAAGATAAGTCCGTAGAAACCCAAAAAATCATATTTTTTCCACAGATACCGTGTTAACCATAAAACATTCCACTTTGGATATTGCAGATATAACGACCTTTCAACAATACTCCATCCAGAGTGCTTCACAATCAAATCCCAATCATCAGGACATAATTCAAAAATGTGGGTATTTTCGGCATTTACATCCTGTTTTCGGCCCTGCCTTATGTGATGCAAACCTATTCGGCTCTTGCTGAGATATGGTACTGTGACTATCAAAAATTGTGCTTTTGTCCTTGAAGAAAGCGTATGTAAAAAGGTACAAGGATCCATGATATGCTCCAGCGTCTCGTAACAGAGAAAAACGTCAGCATTAATATCGTAATTTTGCAAATCTTCTGCCCTTGCTTGAACAGCTTCAAACCCTTTACTCCTTATCCTTTCGACAGCTTCAGGATCCATATTCACGCTCAAACAACGAATCTTCCTGTTTTTGTAATAGAGCCCGACTATGTAGCGAAGGTGCGTGCCAGAAGAATCTCCAATATCAACAATAACGGGGTTTCTGATATTTTCCAATATCTTGTTAACGAGGGATATTTGAAAGGCATGGACGTTTCTAACCTTTAATTTATAAAAATCATCATTAATCTTAAATGATGAATACTGATCTGAAATGTCTGGGACAATTCTTTCAAGATTCAACCTCAACGAGTCAAGTCCTTGACTTCTTGAGGCAAACCTAAGTGAGGCTGTCAGCAACCAGTAAAAACATTTACGAAAATATTTTTCATCTTCTTTCACAAGCATTTTACCTTTTCAATTATTCCCCTCCGGCAACAGTTATAATTTCATTCGTTATATAATTATTTTTTTCACTTCCAAGATAATAAACTATTTCAGCAATATCCGAGGACGTTCCCATTTTCTTTGCCGGTATCATCGCTATTCTTTTATCCATATCTTTGGGAAATTTCCTGTGAAAATCAGTATCTATTACTCCAGGCCTTACGGTATTGACCAAAACATTATATTCTGCACCATCTTTTGCTAAAGATTTTGTTATTGCTTCAAGTGCACGTTTTGAAGCGCCATAATGAACAGAGTAGATTGAGCCACCGTATTTTGCAGCAATCGAGCTTATATTTACAATCCTGCCGAAGCCTTTTCTTTTCATCTTATCAATTAATGCCGCACTTAATAGAAGTGGCACAAATGCATTGACCATAAACGTTTTGTTTATAATTTCAAGCCCCAATTCCATGTAATGTCTACCTTCAATATATGTTCCTGCATTATTGATCAGTGAGTCTATCTGGAAACCTTCAATTTCATCGATTAGCAATTTTATCTGCTTTTCAGAGGTAAAATCTGCTTTGTAAATTGAGCATACACATCCAAAACTCTTAATGATCTTGGATAGCTCTTCCGCTTTCTTTTTATCTGAATTATAATGAATAAGAATATTCCAACCATTCTTAGCAAATGTTAAAGCTATTTCCCTGCCAATATCGCTCGTTCCTCCGGTTACAAAAACAGTCTTTTTATCAATGCGCATATCTTTTTTCATATTATTTTTCAAAGTCATTCAAATGAGATTTAAGCCAGTATTCCACCTGGGGTATTTGCCACTCTTCGTCAACATCAAGGCCGCCCCACTGTTTTATAGGATATATCCTACGTCCCATCCACTTCTGTGGCAAAAGGCCATTTTCAATATTTCTCAGGCAATCAGGTCTAACTACTGAAACGCCCATGTCGGCAAACCAAACATCACCCTGAGAATCCCTATCACAAGTAAACATCTTTGGATCACCCATCACTTCGAATGGCACAAAAGGGTGAAGAAGCCCATCTTCCCCAATTTTTCTTGCCCTGATCGGGCTCCACATGTTGTATTTTGATACTGTCACCGCAGAATCATAATCTTCGTGTTCCCTTAAAACCTTTATTCCTTCCGATATTGAACCAGGCGTAACTGTCACAGCATTACACATAAGAAGGACAACCAATTCGACATTATCGTTTGCATTTCTTTCCTCAATTACCTTTAGCGCATGGACATAAACATCTTCACCAAGAGCTCCGTCTGAACATAGTTCTTGTGGGCGCACAATAATCTCGATATCAAGACTTCTTGCTATTTCCATTAATTTATCATCGTCCGTTGAAAGATAAACCCTGTCTATTTCAGGACAGTCTTTCGCTGCCTTCATAGGATAGTATGCAAGAGGGTGTCCGAGTATCACATGAAGGTTTTTACCAGGAAACCCCTTACTTCCCTTCCTTCCCATTATTGCTGCTGCTATCATATATCTACCCCTTTCTCAAAAAGTTTCATAATTTCACTGTCTCTTAAATAGCAACCATCACATGCCGGTATTGTATGTGCATTGCCCTGCCTGTGAATATCCCTTATCCTTTTCAATGCCTCAGAGTGCCATGCCTCCTTTATAGAGGTTGTTTCAATATTTCCAAGTGCTATAAGCCCTTCATCGTCATGATTGCACGGCAGTATAGTGCCATCCCACCAAACCGCCATCCTCTGCCAAATCTGTGGACACGCCCATGGGTACTTTACAGCCTTGTGTTTTTTCTTCATCTCTTTGAAGTCAAGATACGCCACTTCATCAACCCTTTTCGACCAAAATATCTTATAATCTTCAAACATCGGTTTAATCTCAGGCAACATGACAGTTTGTATCCTGACCTTCGGGTAATCAACGCCAAGCCTTCTTTTCAATCGCTGTATCATATCTATATTTGCTAAAACATGTTCGTATTTTGCCCCTACCCTATTTTTTTCATAGATATCCTTTGTATAACCTTCAAAGGATATCGACAATCTATCAAGATGGGCCTCGATCAATTTTTCAGCAATTTTCTCAGTCAAAAGGACAGCGTTTGAATTGAAGTACACATCAACTAACCCTTTCTCCTTGGCATACCGCACAAACTCATGTATTTGAGGATGAAGAAGCGGTTCTCCCCTTATGTTGAACTTAACGCCGTAAAGACTATTCTCACTTCCCTCGTCTAATATCTTTTTAACATTATCGAATGTTATAAAGCCACGCTTTATCTTTTTTCCAAGATAAGTCGTGGCACAGAATGGACATCTTAGATTACAGACACTTGTAACCTCTATGTCAATAAATAGAGGAAATCCTCCAACGTGAAATGTTTCTGGCCATTCTTTCCATTTCTGACGGTATTCCTTGAAAACGGCATCGTCTCTTTCAAAAAGGTTTTCTCCTGCGACATGATGGAAATTAGCATTAGATTCTATTGTTACATCATGTTTTTTCATGTTTTTTTCCTTTCATAATTTCTGACAAAAAAATACCTTACCTTCTTGAGCATGATAGCCCTAACGTCATTATAACGCATATTGTATTTCCTTAAATATATATCAAGAAAAACCACATAGGCGCACGACAACAAAGCCTTACCGGCAAGAAGATACAAATTCCAAACCGGATAGAGAGTTATCGTAAAGGTAATCAGAATCACCAAAATAAGGGGTATGAAGTTATGAATAAGCCTATATTCAGATTTATGAAGCCTCTGAACAATCGCATATGTGATAAACAAAACTGAGAGTTCAGATAATGTCTTTGCTACAGACGCACCATATATATCATATTTAGGTATCAGCAGTATATTCAGAACTACATTCAGCCCACATGATATAGAAAGAGTAATGGGAAACCAAATTGTTTTGTTTTTATAAATGAATTTAAGGTGAAATATACCTGTCAGCTCTGAAAAAATTATACTCAACAGAAATATAGGCACAATACGATAGCACTCGTGAAATCTGACATTAAGAAGAATAGTCACCAATTCCCTGCTAAAAAGCGATATTATGAGATAGAGAAATATAGAGAATTGAAAAAATAATGTAAAGAGGTCTTTTATGTCATTTTGAACATTTGGATCGTTTGAATCAAGCCTCTTTGAAAGCTCAGGTTTAATTACAGTTGTGATTGGACGCGATATAAAGGAGTACTGGCTTGCCAGATTCACTCCGGCCGTGTAGATACCAACTGCATTTATCGAAATCATTCTGTTCAAAAAAACCTTATCAAGCCTATCCTGAATCCAACCGGCAAAATTAAGCGGAACCATAGGCAAAGAATATGTCATTGCCTCTTTGAAAAGCCTTATTTCTTTTGAAGAAAAACTGAGCCAGTCTCTTATAAGCCAAAGTCCATAAAAAAACACAAGGCATTGAACAACCAATTGTAAAACAATAACATCCCATACGTTAAACCGAAAGTAAATAAGACCTACAAGCTGAGCCGGTAAAAAAAGTATAAACTGCGTCATTTCAAGATAAAAAAGGCGTCTATTCAGTTGTAGATCTAAGAGAAGATTTGAACAAAAACCATAAATTGACATCAAAAACGCCATAACAATAGGAATATAATAATACATGGCATCAGGCACTAATATGTCACCAAGAAGCAATAAAGCTAATCTTTTGATAAAAATAGCGGATATCAATACACCAAGCACCGAAAATATGCTTAAATAGATAAGAATCAAGCCAAGACGTTTTTTACATTGTTCTTTATCAGTTCGTTCGTACTTATATATAACCCTTCCAGAATAAGACACAATACCCAAACCGAAAAAACTCCCAAGAAATAGCTGAACTACAGAAAACATAGCGATTATCCCAAAATCCTCAGGAGAAAGATAATAGGTTATAATAGGCAGAGAAAATACCGACACAACACGAGTTATAATCCTCGATGCTGTCAACCAGAAAAAATTGCTCATTAAAAAGGAATAAGTTGACATTATTTTGTCAAGATAGCCAAGGGCATAACATTTTGAAAAAGTTTTTAAGTCTTGTGTCGCTATCTTTCATTATGCAGTAATTTTGAAGGAACTCCTCATTATTCAGATTTAAAGCGCCGCTTTTTACATCGTCTACAAAAGACCTTAATATATGAGTAAATTCGCTTTGTTGCCCGCTTATTCTTATCCTTTTCCTAAGCATTTCGAGCGCATTTTCATCGAAACTTACATTCTCTGAGTTGTACGCATTGTAAAGCAGCGCAATGGGTTTTTTTGTTAAAAGACACTCTTGCAAAACGGTGGATGGGTAATCGAGTAAAAATCCATCAGCATTACAAAGAACTGCGGAAAGAGGTCTCGTCTCAAGTGTAATTGATGTCCCATTTGTAAAGAGTTCGTACAAAAATTCTCTTCCCTTCACTGTTTTTAGTTTGAAATCGATCTCTTTAAACTCGCTTAGAAGCTTTATTATCCTTATCTGATGACGGTATATTTCAGAGAAAAATCCACCGTTATATGGATAATGTTGATATGTATTCATCTTTGGAATGTCTAAAACAACAAAGATCGTTTTTTTGTCAGTGTCTCGTTTTTTGTTATTTGTTGCCTTAAGCAACTCAAGTCTCACAGAACCAACCGGAACCATCTTTGCCTTTCCATGTAAAAAGGGGCTCTTTGCAACACCTTCGCCATATACAAGAAAATAATCAGACAAATCCATATCAAGATTAAATAAAGGCCAGTCAATATAGCCAGCTCCACCACCCTCTTGATATGTTACAATGGGCACATCGAGCGATCTCGCTATCTCAAAAAAAAGTGCTGTTTTTAATCCAAATCTGCATGAAGATGTAAGTATCAAGCCTGGTCGTCTTATATGAAATGCATTCCTTATATTGTTTAAAGCAGGAATAAAATCAGCGATTGTTTCTAATACATATTTTTTCATCTGTTTGTTTATAAAAGTTGCCAACAAGTCGCCATCATTCAAAAAATATTTGTCGATGCTTATGTTTTTTAAACTATTAAAGATTTCCTCAATGTCATTAACTACTTTTTCGGGTATTATTCTGTGGTTTTGATGTTGCGCAACCCTACTCCATCTTTGAAAATCTCTCATTTCATAAATCGGGGTATCATCAAACATGCCATTATTTATGATGGATTGAACATCATATCTGTTATCGAAAACAAATATTGAGTACACGTCATCTTTCCTGCCTCTTGTTTTATGAGAATAACGAAAAGTGTCCTTTACTATATTTAAGAGATCTCCAAAGCCAACCCATTTTTCTTGATGTTCTATGGCGTTTTTACAATCAACGCTATTTGTATAACTCGAAAACATCTCTTTCATTATCTGAGGTACAACAGATTTACCACCTTCTAAAAGTGACTTTCCGCTATACAACTTCCCAAAAAATCTGATGTTTTTTGCTTTATATTCACTGATGAGACGACTTAAGATTTGCCATGAGCTTATAAATGAATCCAAAAAAACCTTGATTACAAAAAAACTGCTCCTGAATAGATTAATATTATATTTATTTAAAAAAATAAATTTCTCAGCGAATTTACTATCCAGTTCGGCACATATACTCATTGTTAAATCATAATTACGTTTTCCTATATCATTTAAATCGGGAAGATCAATAATTTCATCCGGAAAATAAACAGGTCTATGCATCTTTTCAAGAGATAATTTTGTTGTCAGAGAAAAAGCAACAAAGTCAAATTCACCCTTTTTCAATGTGGTTAATGCCTTAAAATCAAACCCATCTGAAATAATGGCCAATGATTTATCGAGGGATGTCATACAGATGTATTGCTCAACTTAAAGTATAACAACTGGATTATCTTATTTATTCTATTTGGCAAAACAGGTTTTACATATAATAAAAAGATACACTTTATATATGTTATAAAATACTCACAGTACTTTTTTCTTCTTTTTAGCCAATGAAGTAATGTTTCATATTTTACTTTGGTAACAAAAAATTGAACTTTCAAGTCGGAATATTTTGTGAAATTCACAAACAATCCTCGGCGATAATTGGACACAAAATCCTCCTTGTCTGAAATCAGGTTTTTTTCTATAGCATATTTCCAAAGTGTCGTTTCAGGAAAAGGTATAGGTGTATTAACTGATATAGGCCAAGTATCAAGTCTTTTTAAAAAATCTATCGTCTCATCAACTGTATTGTTAGTTTCGGAAGGAAAACCTATAATTATTTCAGGCACACTTTTAATGCCTATCTTTTTTGTCAACAACCCAGCTTTTAATGCCTGATCCCTGCTAACACCTTTTCTGATCTCCTTGAGCATTATATCGGAACCGCTCTCGTATCCATAGTTTATCATTATACAGCCTGCTTCTCTCAATCTTGTAAGAATTTCCTCGTCGACCGTATCAACTCTTGCACTAAGCACTATCATAAGAATGTCCATATCACTATGGATAATAGCATCACAGAATTCCATTACCCATTGCCTGTTTCCAGTGGTCAATTCATCGTTTATCTGAAACACATCTACTTGATATTTTTCATGAAGATGCTTCATCATCGATATTACATATGGAACGCTGTGCTGTCTCAATCCTTTGTGATGACGATAGCAAAAGATACATTTGTGTGTACAACCCCTTGCAGTGATGATCGGGAAAAGAAATCTCTTCCCTTTTGCTCTATCGCCCATCAGCTCAAATGCCTCAATATCCTGTGAAAAATAACGTTGAAACCATTTTTCTGCAGGTTCGAGATATTTTTCCATATCAAGCAATTCATAATGCGGCATAGGTATGTCGTCAAGTCTTTCTATCTGTTCTCGCTGAGCAGTTCTAACGATTCTTTCTTTATCCAAAAAGGAAATCCCGCTGATTTCAGAAACACTCTTGCCATGCTCAATTGCATTGACAAGTTCTGGGAAGGTTTTTTCTCCTTCTCCGTGAACAATATAATCAACACCAACACTTTTGAGCAAAAGATCAGATACCGACGATATTACTCCACCCGCAACAATCGGTAATTGTCTAAAATCATTTTTTATGTTTTTCACCAATGCTTTACAGTTTTTATAACTTGAAGTGATTCCGCCCATGCCAATCAAATCTGGTGCAAAATCAATTATAATATTGCGTAGCTCAATGTAACTGTATTCATTTTTTACAAGATCGATGATTTTAACATCATGCCCCTCCCTAAAGACGCTGCTTGCTGCATATAAAACACCAAAGGGTACAGAGCCATCTCTTTCCAAGGTTGGAGTTTCAAACATCATAATTTTCATTGTCTTTTTTTTCCGTCTCTAAATTATAGAATTCAGGTATGCATCAAAGAAAATTCAATGCACATTCATTACAAATTTTATGTGTATGGTATTTGCCTTCTGAATGGAGCCTTCTCAAACGTCTCATCTCGCTTGAATTCCAAAGGTCGTAAATTGTGCTATCGTTTGCATTGCCAAGAGCCATTTTCAGAGATGACCCAAGGAGGCAACAAGGCAGGACTGTTCCGTCGCTTAGCACAACAACTCTGAACCAAGGTTGTGTGCATCTGAATTCAGGGTTTACTATTCTTGACTCTGCATACAAATCTCTTAACCCAAAGTAATCAGGAAAAGGGTTGTTGTATTCCTGTATAGCAATCGCATCAACATACGGTGTCCAAAACTCAACAAAATCTTCCAATTCGTGTTCATTGTTTTTCATTTTCACAAAGCTCACACGTGTTATGGGAAGTTCCTTTTGCAGTTCCTTTTTTCTTTTACAAAAGTATAATATGTTCTCCATTACCTTTTTAAAATCAGACCCGACCCTTATCTGATTATAAGTATCTTCCGAAATAGCATCGAGTGAAAAGTGGATTCTCGTCAGTCCGGAGTGTAGTAGCGCCTCGGTTTTACTGCGATCCAGAAGCGTTGCATTGGTATTTATCATAATATCTAAAACCCCTTTTTGTTTTGCGTAAGATATATAATCCAATAGATTATCCACCAAAAGAGGCTCTCCCTCCTGATCAAGTCCAATAGATGGCAAGTTGTAAAGTGAACCTTCATCGATCAGTCTTTTAAACAAATCAAAATCGAGATATCTCTTTCTTGATGGGAAGAGATCCCTGTGCGCATGCGTGCACATAACGCATCGAAGATTGCATCCAAAGATAGTCTCAAAGTCTATATGTATAGGAAATTGTGGCTCTTCCTTGAAAGATACAGCGCTTTCGAGCTTCTGTCTATACTTAACAAACTCTTGACCGAGATTTGCGGCAAGTATCTCTGTGATGTCCATTTTATAGCTAAATTGTTCTGTTGATTTAGAACTGTCCTGTCTGTAAAATTTCTTTTCTCTCATCATTTTTCCTTTTTATCAGCATAAACAATCATCATATTCCTAAAAAAAGGTGGTGTTGTTTTATTATTAAAAAAACATGCAAACATACTAAAAATATCTTTTATCAATGAGGCGTAAGGCGTATTCAGATAAGGGTAATCAATACTGACAATCCTAAAACCTGTCTTGTCAAGCATTAATTTAAGCGTTTTGGGCGTGAAATAGTAAAGATGTTCTCCAGGCTTTACTTGGTTAAACCTTGTCTTGAATAGTCTTGCCGATATGCCGCCAATATTGGGTAGCTGGCTTATCCTCAATAAACCGGAATCCTTGAGTACCATCCTAATTTTTGTTAAATCCTCGTACGGATTCTGAGAATGTTCCAAAACTCCCCGCATCTGTACGACATCAAAATAGTTCAAAGGCAACGGAGCATCTCTTACCTGCCCAGAAATAATATTCAAATTAAATTTATCCCTGCCCATTCTTGCTGCATCTTCTGAAAATTCTGTACCCCATTTTTCAAATGTATCAGGTAAGGTTTGTAAAAATTTTCCAACGGCACATCCAACATCAAGAAATCTTCCCTGTCTTCCAATCCTTTTGACAATCTCATCAATTTCAATTTCATACATGCGCTGTCTTAAAAAATCCTCTTCATAATGCCCTTCTATGAAGTACTCTTCGGAATAAAACTTCTGCAATTCGCTGTTATCAGGACGCGGATTACAATATATAAGCCCACAATTTCTGCATTTTACAATATCTATACCCGCCTTGTTGCCCCACAGAACGGTATCGTCAAGACCACAGAGATTACAGCATACGTTTTCCATATATCACTCTAATCCTTTCTTGACTCTTCCCAAACCCTGTGAACATCTTTGTTGATTTCAAGCCATTCAGGATGCTCCTTTAGAAGCGCTATTATTTCTGATGTCGTAAATTGAGGATTTTTAAAATATAGATTTTCATAGATAAGTCTTATCAATTCGTAGTCTTTATATTCATCAAGCTCAAGGTGCCAGTCAGGATATGTCAATTCAATTGGTGCAGCAACATTATGCATCTTATATTTCGTTGGATGTTTTAGTATATAAAGGGAAACATGTTCTCTATATTTTTGCTCTTTTGCAAGTTTCTCCATCTCTTCTAATACCCTAAAGGTAAATATCTGCACGTCTATGCCAGGTGGGTATGACTGCTCAATAAAATTTGAAAGATAATCATACTGAGAATTTAAGAAAATATTTATACAGTCGTCTATCAACCATGGATCCAGCAGGGGGCAGTCACCAGTAACTTCTACTATAATATCTGTTTCGTATGCCTTTGCTGCATTGTAAACACGATTTAAAACGTCTTCCGATGAGCCACGAAAACAAAGCACATTTTTGCGCCTGCAAAAATCTTCTATAACATCGTCTTCATGTTTAGTTGTCGTTGCGAGTATAATATCATCAATCTTCTTCGCCAGTCTTAAGCGTTCAACAAGGAGTTCAATTGATGGCTTTCCGACTATCTGCATCATGGTTTTTCCAGGAAGTCTGGTTGAACCCATTCTTGCTTCAATGATGGCATTTACCTTTTTATTCATTATTACATCCTTGTTTTTCATTTTCATATTTTATAAGTTCATCTCTGTTTTTAATTACCTTTTTTATCGCATCAGCAATTTCGTCCATATCTTCAAATGTCTGGGGAGGTCTAACCATTTCTGTTGATATCACAATATCCTCGAGTTTTTCGGCATTTGGACAGATACCCCTTTTGTAATCGACAACCCCTTTATAAAGTGGGCATTTGAAGGGACAACCCTGTTTTCCGAAACCTATTTGTTCTTGATAAATAGGCTGTAGGTATAAAGGTTTCATATAGCTTACGTAAAAATCCATACCTTCCGCATTAAGTGCCTTAACAAAAAGTGGTGCCTTTATGCCTATTTTTTTTGTGTCCAGCTTTAGTGCATAACGATAATAGACATGCGTGCAATCCTTTTCTACGTTTGGAATCGACAAACCTTCAAATGAACAAAGTTTTTCATTCAGGTAGTGAACTAGTGATAGCCTCTTTTCATTCAACATATCCATCTTTTTAAGTTGTTCCCTCGATATGGCTGCTTCTATTTCATTCATTCGGTAATTCCACCCAATCATATTTACCAGACTATCGACATGTTTACCCGCAGCTATAACGGCCTCGGCATGGTTTCTTATTAGTCGAAGCCGACCTGCCAAATCATCACTGTTAGTGACTGCAATGCCACCTTCCCCGCACTGGATAACCTTGTTACAATTAAGACTGTATACCCCTATGTCACCTATTGTCCCTGCAAGCCTTCCTTTATAAAAAGCCCCTGGTGCCTGTGCTGCATCTTCTATGACCATGATATTGTGCTTTTCAGCCAACATCATTATAGAGTCCATATCTGCAGGGTGTCCGAATATATGAACTACAAATATTATTTTTGTTCTGTCTGTAATTCTGCTTTCAACCGAAACAGGGTCAAGATTATAATTTTTCATCTCTACATCGGCAAAAACTGGTATTCCGTTATATACAATGATTGCTGTAGCTGTTGCGCTCATCGTATAAGGCGTAACAATGACTTCATCACCAGGGCCTACTCCACACGCACCCACTGCAGCGAAAAGCGCTGAAGTGGCTGAATTGAAACTGATTGCATAGCGAACACCAAACTTGTGTGCCCATTCATCCTCAAGTAACCTGACCTGTTCCCCTCCTAAAAAATACTCATTGTTTGTGCCTTCAAATTCTGATAGCACGCCTTTTTCAAGAACTTCTATTACTGCCCTTTTTTCTTCTTCTCCAGTTGTTTTGTGGGGAGGGTATCCACATTTCCTTATTTTTGACCCCCCAAACAGTGCTAAGCTGGATTGCATTTAAGACTTTCCCCCTGTTTTTCAATTTCTTCTAATGTTAGCTGTACATCGAGATAAACCTTAGGTGAAACAACTGGTTCAATATCACTAACCCTGCATAGCCTTTCGATGTGATCCGCAGCATATTTTAATGCATAGCCGATAGAGCTTTTTATTTGCCTGCTCGTTTTTCTCAGTTCAAATGCACCTGTTTCTGCTCTATTGTCGGCTCTCTCATAAAGTTTTATTTTGAGGCCTTCGTCAGCGATGCAAATTCTGCCTTTTTCGCATATAAAATCAAACTCGAAAAGTCTATAATGATTAAAATCAAAACACTGCACCATGCCTGTAATACCATTCTTAAATTTCAAATAAATATCATATGCATACTCAGCCATTCCGTCGTATTTTTTCTTTCCAAGCACGGTAATATGCTCAGGCTTTCCAAAAGTGCCAATAAGATAGCCAAAAAGATGGGTTCCTTGGTTTCTTAAACCTTTACCATAAAATGCATTGAAACGAATAGTCTTGCCGAATTCCTCTAATTGCAACATTCGCCTTATATTTAGGTGTGTTTTGTCATATTCACGGTAAAGATTGACTGTAATCTTTGTGTTGCCTGAGTTTGTAAGATCTATTATATCTCTTATCTCGTCAGAGTTTTTAGTAAAGGGCTTCTCGCAGAAAATTACCTTTACCTTGTTGATAAGGTTTTTGATAATCTCATGATGAATATCTGGATGCGTACATACACTCACAACATCGAGTTCATTGTCTGCAATCATATCACGATAATCCAAATATACCTTTTGCACACCCCACATTGCCCGAAATTTTTTAAGTTTCATTGAATCTTTGTCTGCACCGCATATCAACTCGTATCTCGGGTGTTTCATATACATGCCTGCATGTGTAAGATAAGGATAGAAACGACGCGCCTTAATGTCATCTTCGTATGTCGATGCAATCCTTCCAAGCCCTATGATGCCAGCTTTCAGTTTCAACCTAAAAACCCTTTTTTATTAGAAGCAACCTGCGTGTTTTAATCATCGAAATTCCTCACATTTCTATCTTCTCTACCCTTCTTCAATTCAAGAGAAAAGAATGCATCAACTATATCAATAGGAATCTTCCAAAAGTCGATCAGCCTTATGTCAAGATGACTCCCAGTAAATCTTCTCATACGCCATTCCTCATAAGACAGACCAGCTGGGGTATTTGGATACGGGTTGTAAAGGCTTACCGTATATCCGTCTGCGTTAAGCGTTTCCGCATTTTCATACATCTGTTTGTATTGGTCGTGGGTAAACCATTTACCGCCAAGCATCAGATAGATAATACATTTTATACCATTTCCTTGAACTGTGTTAATCCATTCCGAAGCATAATCGAGTGATATCCTTTTTGTTTTTACCTGATGTTTCTCGTTAAGTGTATTTTCAAGGCCCAGCTTCAGATGCGTACATCCTGCCTTTTTCATTTCTCTTATTAATTCAACATTCAAAGTGTCAAATCTACTCTCGGTACGCCATTGTATATCCGAAAATTCTTTTCTCAATCTTTCGCAAAAAGAAAGAACCAATTCCCTATGAACAGTGAAATTGGCATCAACTATATAAAAATTTTTCAAACCATATCGCTTATACCGCAATCTAATATCCTCTATCACTGAATCGATAGTACGATACCTTATTGTTCCCTTGTTTATCTGCGCGACACGGCAAAAATCACACGTCCCAGTACACCCCCTTCGCCAGATAACTGTGTCCAAAGAGGGCGGCGATACTGGCGTAACTATGTTTTCAAAACCATAGGTGGGCAGGCTTTTAAGCCTCTCCTCTGCCAAAAGCATCCCAGTAACCCTGCCTCTTATTTCCTTTTTCACAATTGCAGGCAAAAGACTTTCTACCTCTCCAAAGATAATCAGGTCAAAATCTTCTGACGTATCTAATATCTCTGGTCCTATTGCAATAATATATGCACTGGGGTTTATTTTTCTTATAATTTTCGCAATCTTTCTTGCAGAATCCCAGTTCCCACTGTCTACAGAAGGGTTTAAAATGTCTCCACATGTAACAAAAACTATCTCGTAAGCATTACTCTGATAATAGGAAGCAAATTCATCATAGGAATTTTCTTTCTCCATTGCTTCATAGAATGATATCGAATTAAACATCATCTGGTAACGATTTATATAGTTTTCATGAGGTTCAGAATCACAATGATAAACATGGCTCTGATAACCCATTATTGATAATGACGATGAAATGCTCGACGCTGACAGGTTTAGTCTGTTGTTATGACTTCCAAGCAATTTATAGAATGGGGGAATCACAATCAGACATTCTTTTTTGTTTTTTCTGTCTACTTTCTTATAAAATATATCTTCTGCCATTGTCCCATCAAGTTCTTCCTGGATCTGCATTGCAAGTTTTTCAGGAAATATCACGTTACTTTCACCGGAAATTCTTACAGCACTGATGTTGGCATTTACCGCTGGAATTATGTCATATTCGTATGACCTTCCAACAAACAGGGCATCCTTCTTTTCAATCCCGAGTATCCTTGTGATATCATGTAGAATTGTATTTTTATTAATACCAAGGTCACATGAAAACAGGCATTTATCAAAATATTTGGCAAGGTTAAGGCGGTCGAGAACATACCTCTTTTGGTACGCCCATAGATTAGAAACAAGCACAAGAGAATAATGGTTTTTCAATTTTGTAAGAAGCTCAATTGCACCAGGCACCCACCTCATTTCTTTAAAATCCTCTTCAACCGCCTCGTTGAACCTCTCTACTATTCTCTCATAAAGTGGCGATCGTGGATTCTTAAGACTCAAGAGCATTGAAGACAAACCCGACGGACTCTCAACAATTTCCAGAAATTGTGATAAAAAAGGTCTCGGTTCTGACTCTTTTATAAGCATGCCTGATTTTAATGCGCTTTCTGCAATTTTTGTGTTTGTTACATTTTCATAAAATCGCGAAATAGCTGAATCCTCAGCCCCGAATATTAGCGTTTCCCATAGATCAAAGATAACGGTTTTCTTATTTTTAGCATTTCTTTTCATTTATCCTCATTCCTTTTTTATTTTTTATTGCAGAATCTGTTCCTCAAGAAGTCTTGATTTTTTCTTTCTTCCTCTGTAATTGATTTTTCGCCAGTTCCAAGCATATTGCCGATTCTCCTCGCATATTCTACAAAGACTTTGAATTCTGCACCATCAGCCGAAAGTATATGGTCAGTACCAAAAAAGGTTTTCGAGAGTGTAATATGTTTTTCTATCACGTCAGCACCCCTTGCAACTGCTGCAATGGGGGCCAAAATGCCAATTGTATGATCAGAATAACCTACCTTGCACCCATATCTTTTTCGGAGAAAATCCATAACAAGAAGATTAGCACGCTCTTCGGGTAAAGGATATTCTGAAACACAATGTAAAAGGTAAAGATCAACATCATCAAGTATTTTTACCGCTTTATCGATCTCGTCAACCGAACACATACCTGTTGACAAGAATACTTTTTCCGCTTTTCTGTTAATTGTTTTGAGCATCGCATAATCTGTAATGTGAAAGGATGCTATTTTCATATCTCTAATTCCTATTGAAAAGAGGTCTTCTGCTTTTTGTACATCCCAGGGCGTACATAAAAAGTCAATTCCTTTGACGCACGTATAATCATAGAGATATTGCAATTTTTCCACATTGAGCTGTACTTTTCTGAACCAATCTTTTTCAGGGTCAGAATCAGCACAATCTTCAGCATTATAATACTGGAACTTCACATAGTCTGCTCCTGCATTATAAGCCAAATCAATAAGCTTCTTTGCAATTTCCATATCACCAAGATGATTTTCACCAGCTTCAGCTATAATGATACACATGGTTTACCCTCCTTTACCAACTTCCGGAAATAAGTTATACCGTCAAGCTGTGCAATATTATCAGCATAATTGCCATCTGCAGGATCTATTTCCATAATCATCCACTTGTTGTCCGGCATCTTATCAAAAAGTATCGGAAAATCTATATTGCCACTTCCAATAGGCAAGTTTTCCGTATAAAGATATTTTTTCATTTCATCCAATCCATTTGAAGGCTTCCACACAAACGTATCCGAAATATGAAAAAAATGCGTCGAGTCCATAATAAAATCACTTACAAATAAAACATCCTTTTTCTTAATATCTTCTTCGGTAATATTCGCAAACCTTCTGTCGTGTTTTAAAAAGTTCTTGTGTTTTAACATGTTGAACATATTGCAGGATATAGATGCATGTGCAATATCAAGCAAAATATCCACATTTTCGAGGCTTAGTATATTTTTAATTTCCAAAAACCTCTCCATATCCCAAGGGAAAAAATGATCTATGGGGCTCACAAGAAAGTCCTTTTTTAGAGCATCGGGTAACCACACAAATCCATAATTTTCAATCAAAAGAAGGATATTGTGTTCCATAGCATCCCTGTTCCATTCTGCCAGGATCTTAAAAAAATTTTCTTCTGCATCACCTTTTTCTAAAGCACCTTCAAACCCAAAGCACCTGTGCATAATAAGATAATGCGAACCAATTGCATTGCAAAAATCGAGCACTTGTTTGAATAAACGCATATCGAATGATGCAGCATCATATATATATCCTGTTTCTAAATCAAAAATCGGAAAATGAACTATATAATCACAACCATGTATCTTTTTACAATTCTCCTCTACAATACTTCTATTCTTACCAAAAACATCCTTTGAGCCAAAAAGATGCAATTCAATAGCAGGCTTTATACCAATATGTTCAAACTTGACCGCCCTATCCAGTAGCTGTTCAAAATAATAAGGGGCTGCCTTCATGACATATCTGATGTTCATCCCTGCTAATAGACCTCCTTGTTACACTCAAAAACAGAAGATTCGATTATGCCCATTATCTTTTCAACAGAGTTTGCATATAAATACATGTGTCGGTCTGACTTTTTGAAACCATCATTTAAAAGTACGTTATCCATAAAAGAAAATAGCTCCTCTCTTGTTGCAGCAAGTTCAATGTTTGCCATACTTCTAAATTCCATGATTTCTATAATTACATTTGTAGGTTGGTAGCTTATTGAGGGAATTCCTAAAATTACAGCATCTACAAGAATCAAAGACGTCATTCCGACAATAACATCCGACAGTTGAAAGAGCTTTCTATCGGCGTCTTCTATGATTATTTCCCATTCAATATCGTGTCCCATTGAATTCATATAACTTTCATAAATTTCTCTTGAATCATTTGGGTGTAATCTTATCGCAAGTCGAAATCGATCTTTGCCTCGTATATCAATATATCTTATGAGGTCATTCAATATCGATATCTCGTCAAAGCCATACCTTTCCTTTTCATCCATTTTTGCTATATATTCTGTACAAAACATAATCAATTTTTTATTTGAAATGCCTCTTTTTGCCCTAATATACAATCTTTCAGCATCGGATATTTTAAATCTATCAATATCATCAAAATAGGGCGAACCTGTAACTGCAATAATGCTTTTTTCAGACACAATGGTTTGCAATGTTTCTTTTACCTGATGATCTGCCACACATATTATGTCAGGAAAACACATGATACCTCTCTTACAAAACCTATCCGCTGCATATTTACTCGAATCAAGCACGCTGATGCTTCTCTTTCCTTTGCTTTTTGCATATTTCCACATATTATATTCGATCTCGGATGTAGGCGAAGTACCTGTTAAAAAAAGATCAAATACATCTAGAGCCAAAACATCTATATCCTCGTATTCGCTTTTAATTGTTCTATTTAACAAAAGATTATCATGAACGATTTTTTTTATACCTATATATCCAACATCATATTTTTGTAGACACTTTTCCAATAACGGATATATAAGATTGAAAGAACCGTGCTGGGTTGCAGCAAAAAGGATCGATGGTGTCATCCCAATTTAAACTTCAATATCCCCTTTATAATAGATAGGGACACACCAGTGGTTTTTGGCTACCCATTCCGTATTTGGAAACAAACCCTCCTTTTGCATAATGCTGTGGCATGGTAAGTCATATACCTTACCTGTCGATTTTTCAATCGGTTCAAAAACAATGTATTTGTAATACCCAGATGTCATTCCTTCAGGAAACATTACCCTTTTTGGGTAAATAGGATCGAGATATTTTTCAGCATATATACGTTTCCAGGCTACTATCTCGTCAAGCCTATCCGTCTGAACACAACCAATTGCGGCGGCAAATTCATTTATTCTGTAATTCAGACCCGTTACACTATAATCTGGTTTACCATAATTTCTATATTTCATTGCAAAATCAAATAAATCTTTATTACCAGTTACAAGCATTCCGCCTTCGCCGGTTGATATAGTTTTTGTTGCATAAAAAGAATAAACACCAGCGTCACCCCACATACCGGGCTTCTTGCTTCCCCACGAAGCACCATGGGCATGGGCACAATCCTCAAGAAGTATTATGCCCTTGCTTTTGCAATATGCCGCAATCTTTTCAATCTCAAAAGCTATATGGCCTCCAATATGAACTACCCATACTGCAAATGGGTTAAAAAGCTCAATCTTAGCCTTTAAATCCTCAAACGACATACATAGATCATTTTTATTGCAATCGACTAATTCTATCTTTGCACCTGCTTTAATTGCGCTTAAGGGGGTTGCCATAAACGTATTCGAAGGACAGAGTATTGTTTTACCTTTAACGTCAAAAAAATCAAGTGCCGCCATGGCAGCACCAGTCCAACTCGAGAATGAAACCGAAGGTAGCTGGTTGTATTCAGACCACTTTTCTTCGAACATTTTAGTGAACTTCCCCTCAGTCCATTGGTTTGTCAAAACAATCTCGTCCCAATAATTGTGTAATTTTTTAAGATCTTCCTTCTCAAACCCTATTGTAAACTTCATTCAATCCTCCAATTGCTTGTATTATCGTTCATTTTGTTCTTGTTTAAGCAATTTTTCACACAGTATCTTTCAACACATTTGGAAAGCGTCACTTCGACTTCATCATCATCCTTAATTGCCATCATGAAATCCTGGATAAATTCCCCAACACGCTTTGGAGCATTAAAATCATTAAAATAATTAAATCTTTTTCTCCATAAAGAAAAATCACCTATTGTCTTGTCGCCTTCTGCAAAGCTTATAATTGCTCTAATAAATGTATCGATGTCTTGATATAAAAACTTTTGAGAACTGTCTGTATAAAAAGGATGTTCCGTCCACCCTGAACAATCCCACATAACAACACTATTGCCATATACTGCCGAAATAATTCCGGCAGAATTCAAACCAAAACATACAGACAGTTCCCCATAATTGGATGCCTCAACAGGAGAAATAGCCGAATCCAGCATTATCAACCTTCCTTCCTTTTTAAGTTTTTTGGCCTTTGATAATATAAGGGTACCTCCCGGAAGTTCTAAATAGTTTGTTTCACCGCTGTTTTTTCCTTTTACCACCGCTGACCAGCGCCGGTTATTTTCAACCAATTCAAAAATCCTTAAAAAGAAGCGTGAAAGGTCATCAGGCGTTTGATAAATATTGTATGCAACTGAAGAATCAAATATGGTAATGACAAAGTCTATTTTATCCGGTGAAAACAATTTCATATTGTTTTTGTTTTCCTTCCCCTTGAGCCAGATGCCTGAAGGTAAAACATATCTGCATGTATGTTCGCCCTGTGTAACAAAATCCTTGATTACATCACCCCAGAGAAACAATACGTGGAACGGAAAAAGATGAGTCGGTGTAAGCCTCATTGGATAATTAGACCAGTTAAAACCTATTAAAATTCCGCCGGCATCCTCAAGCGCCCTTGCAATGATTTCTTGTTTCCAAGAGGTATCATTGTGCTGTATTAACAATTTTACTTTATAATATCTGAAAGCAGATACATATAGGATATACCAGAATAAATATTCCACCCAAAAAGCTCTGTACCAATAGGGCTGATCCAATTTGTATGAGTATAACCCAGACAACATCTTTCTTAAGTGTTCCCAACCAAAATCTGCATAATTGAGCAGTGGAATAATGTGTGCATCTATCCATTTGACGTTTTGTTTGTCGATCTCCTCAATAACCTCTTTTTCTGCAGGCGTATCGGTACGGTCGAGATAATAAACAATATCAAAATCATCGCTATTCACATGACCCTTCCAGAAAAGAAAATCCACAACATCTCTATGCGTATACTCAACCCATAACGCAGGCTTTGCACAAACCTTGTTTGAACGACCAATCAATACTGACAAAACAACCCTTTTGAGAACCAATAGAAAATAGTAATAAGGTTTGAGAAATGATCTCAATGTCTCTAAAAAACAAAGAAGCGTTTTTATGGAAAACGCCTGATTATAGTAATAATTTAAGATATATTCGTTAAACTTGTTTTTAATGAGATATATCCAGTTATCGGTATACCCTAAAGATACAATCTCAGCTTCGACCATCTTTATAAAAACAATCTGATTAAATATATATGAAGAAATATAGGTCTTGGTCATATTTTTCACTGTATCTACTTCTTTCGGGTTAACACATTCGCATATATAAGATGTTAAATATGACAGATCTTGAAGTGTGCTGTATATAAGTGCCCTGCCATATTTATCTCTTTTGTTGAAAGTAAAATGTATAGGGTTGAAAACACCATTTTTATCAATTAATTTTATCAGTTTAATCGTATATTTTGCTACACTCCTCTCGTCATAATAAACCTTAATGGCAAAAAAAAAGATTTTAAAAATAAGAACAATACATCCACAAGGCCAAGCCTTTCGACCCAAACATTTCTTTTTCTTGAAGAACCATTCATTGCAGTATATCTCCAATCAAAAACTGAATACCCTATTTAACGTTTTTTACGTGCCTATTTTCATTCCATATAAGTTCATATTCGTTAATCCGCTTCAAATCTCTATTTACCATCAATTCTCTCAGCCCAAGAAGCTCCACAGCGTTAAATTTTTCAGATATCACCGCAGTTATCTTGGTAGCATCGCCAAGATCAAGCAGAAATGCTTCCAGATTTTCGTCATACTGAGAAAGTATTTTATCTTTGTAATCGTAATACCATTCACACCCTGGATAAGGGGTTGCAAAAAAAGGATATACTTGAATCCCAAGCTTATCCCAAGCCTTTATGTTTGTCCTGATAGTCTCGAAAGATTCTTCCGGAAATCCGATTATCTGATTAGGGATCGGCCTTATACCCGCATTCATAGTAACTGCTATGGCTTTTTCATTGAGTTTTGACGTAGAACCCTTGCCAATCGATTTCAATATACTATCAGAGAAAGATTCAAGACCGTAATCAAGATGAGCACAACCAAGTTCTTTAAAACGTGTCAATAGATCATCGTTCACAACAGCAGCATGTGCAGTTGTCCCCCAATGAATTCCTCTACAGGAAACCTGATCGTGCCGTTTTCCCTCTCTGATACATCTCGGCTGCAAACCCGATTTTACCCATAGGTCATAGAATTCTTCAAACCAATCGCTTTTTCTTGCAAGAACAGCAAAATTTTCATCGAGAATCGATACAAAATCCACGCCAAATCTATCTTTTGCATACTTTACAAGACCTACAATATAAGTAGGACTGTGATGACGGATCTTTCTGTGCTGTGTAATCTCCACATCCTTTTTTCCGCCTTTCTCGACAATTTTCAACTCACCACTCAAACCAAGATGAAAACAGAACTTACATCTGTATGGACACCCATAGCTTGCTATTATGCCAATGTGTCTTTTAGCAAGCATCGCCTCCTCACTTAATAACAAACCGCTGTTTTTAAAATATATATCGAGAGGAAACATCTCCCATGCCGGGTACGGCAGGGAATCAACATCATCCAATAGCGGTCTTTCTTCTGTTAAAAAAAGCTGTCCTTTTTCGTCTCTGAATATAATACCCTTTATATGTTTCAAATCATTATTTTTTTCATCGACGTTTTTCAAAATTTCTGGAAGCGTCATGTAAGCTTCTCCGATGATGCCCACATCAATCTCAGGCAAAAAAGCCATGACATCATAGGGTATAGGTGTAATAAAACCTCCTCCAGCTACAATTAAGGCATCAGGACTTTTTTCACGGGCCAGTTTCACAAATTTCTTTATAAAACCATATGTAGTGATAAGTCCACCAACAGCGATTACACCCCATGTGTCTGCACTAAGCACCTGGAGTGTTTCTTCTTCACTGGGTCTCCAGGCATTCGCATCAAAAACCTGCACCATATGACCTTCCCTTATCGCTATTGCGACCAGCTGGGCCATTCCATAAGGTATATGCGATGGGCTCTCGTTTTGTCGAATAATCGGATTAACAAAAAGTATTTTTGCCAATTTCAATCACCTTTTGCTCTAAAATGATGCTTCATTGAAATAATCGAGTACATCAGCGAGTCTCGCAAACTCTATTCCCTGACCAAACAAAATTCCACCTTCGGTGCAATTATATGTAATACAAGGTGCATGCGGTGCCATTTGCTTAAATATTTGAGCATACCAAAAATAACCTGGATCGGTTATCCATGTTTCATTAAGGTAGGGATTATATATCTTCACCAGACCTGCCTCAGGATTATCTGGAAATAATTCGAGCAGATGTTCGTAGTACTGCGTATTTCTCACTTGTGTCCCTGGTGGATAAGAACAATCCATACCTGTCAGTATTACCGCCGGGCTTTTGAGTATAGTATGGGCAAATACCCAGGCAGATGCTCCCACATTGCCGCCAGTAACCATACATGGAACTTTATTCATTTTATATATTCTTCTCGTAACACTTTCTGGATTGTCGTAGTCATCGTAAAGCGGATTCCACCAATAAAGCTCCATGCCTGCGCTAATGCATCTCTGTGCTATCTCGGGAGAAGAGCTTGTCGATATGATTAACCTTATTTTTGGTCCAAAAAGGTTTACCAGTTCTATGAGTTCCTCATTTCGAGCTATCTGATCGGTATTTAGAGCAGGATCAAGATCCTGACGCTCAAAGTAGTCATCCTCTGGTCTTTGCGAAAGCCGTGGGTCACCAAACCACCTGATAATCCGATGGGGATCTGGATCAACCGTAACCACAAAATCAGGCACAATACCGTTTCTCAGGCAGTGCCCCATAGAACCATCAGCGCTTATGATATATCCTTTAAAGCCTTTCTTTTTTAGTGTCTCCAATGACTTAGTGCGATGAAGGCTCGGACCACCAGAAACAACAAGTGAAGGTTTAGGTATTTCCTCTTTAAGCTCCACTTGCAGGTCTTTGATAGTTTTCTTTATGTACTTAAGGTTTTCTTCTGCATGTTTAAAACCAAGACCAGCTGTCTTTTTTAGCGTAGCATCTGCAAGTAGCTTGAATTGTTCATCAGTCAGCATTTTCTTCTTCCCACAAAAATTTATTTGATTTCATTACAAACGCAATACTTCCTCCAAGTTTCTCAAATGCTTTTGTCTCAAATATCTTTGAGAAGTCAGCTTCTTTCGTCTCGCTGTTATCGGTGTTAACATTCATTGTGTTCCCAAGGTTGTAATTACCTTTTAAAAATTTACTCATGTTCAAATCTCCTTTTTTGTTAAAACGAATTCTGCAAATAGCAGATCAATTTCCTCGTCAATATCAATCGATCTGTTATAGGGCATAATATGAACACCCGAATTTTTCGATATAATGACTCCTTCATCAAACAAGGTTTCCCTTCTTGTAGCATATGCCGCCCCATTAGGTACAACGATCTTTTCAAGCGATTGAAAAATACCTCTTTCACCTTTCAGCTCGCCCTCGATAAGAAGCGTAGCCTTGTAATCATCCTTAACATTGAACATCCACTCAGGTCTTTCGTGAACGGTCTTGGCTGTAAATACAGATCCAAGACTTCGATCGGACATCAAAATATCAATACAGGCATCGATATCAAGTCCTAAACAAAATGGGGTTGTGGGTTGCATAGTAACCACAATATCAACTTTTTTAGATTCTTCTTTTTCAACGAATTCGACAGCATGCTGAGTTACCCATTCGGAAGGACAGTCTTCGGCAAGGTGTGCAGGTCTATCAAATGGCACCTCAGCACCATATTCAAGTGAAATCCTTTTAATCTCGGGGTGGTCTGTAGATACAATTATACGCCTTAAGTGTTTACTGCCAAGCGCAGCCTGGATCATATAGGCAACAAGTGGCTTGCCACCAAGAGTCCTTATGTTTTTCAACGGTATCCTCTTTGATCCCCCTCTTGCATGAATTACTCCGATAATATTAGTTTCATCATTCATATTTCACCATTTATAAGGAATAGAAACATCTACGTCAGCATCTTTGAGCAAATCAAGATTACTAAAAACCTTCTTGAAGGCTTCTGCCACATCGCGCATATCATCTATCGTATTTGGACGATTGATATGATAAAACCAGATGAAGCGCTTTTTAAGCAACTCCTCACCCACAGGACAATCTCCCAACCTGTAATTTCTTTCAATACCATACATATGGCAAGACCAAGGACAATTGTTTTTCCCATATGCAATTTTCTTCAAAAATATCGGATTCTCATACATTAAATGTAAATAACCTGAGCCAACAGGTATCCCTTCGGCTCTTAAGGCAGCAAGTATCTTTTGACGCTCAACTCCAGTCAATAAAGAATCGTAGAGCATCGGAAAAACATGGGGTACGGTACCATCCTTTATCTTTGGTACACAAAGACCCGGTATATCTTTCAATATTTCACACAAAAACATTGCATTTTCAGTACGTATACGGTTATTTTCGTCGAGTTTCTCAAGTTGGGCTATTCCCAAAGCGGCCGTTAATTCCGTCATCCTGTAATTCAAACCTACCAAATTAACCAGTTCTTGTTCACTCCATGAATAATCAGCTATCAGTTCCCCGTGGTTTCTTATCAGCCTTACTCTCTTTGCATAAGCAGGATTGTTTGTTACAACCATACCTCCCTCGCCTGTCATCAGGTTTTTTGTCTCCTGAAAACTAAAAACACCTATATCGCCGATTGTTCCAACATATCTATCGTTAAATTTTGTCCCTGGTGCCTGCGCTGAGTCCTCGATAACGAACAGTTTGTGGTTTTTTGCTATTTTCATGATGGCGTCCATATCAGCAGCATTACCAAGAAGATGCACAACAAGGATGGCCTTTGTTTTAGGTGTGATGGCCGCTTCTATTTTGAGCGGATCAATGCAAAACTCTTTATCTTCCACATCAGTAAAAACCGGTATTGCATTAACGGAAACAATGCTCATGGCAGTTGCATTAAAGGACATGCACGTTGTAATTACTTCATCGCCAGGCCCTATACCAACTGCACCCATCGCTGCCGACAGACCAGAGGTAGCAGAATTAACCGTTATAGCGTATAATACATTAAATTTTTTTGCGAAAGCGGCTTCAAATTTTCGTACCATCCGTCCGCCAAGAAAACTAAAATACTGACCAGAAATATCCTCTGCCTCTGAAGATGGTGTTACGAGGATTTTCTCTATATCGGGCGTGGCGCTTCCCATGAAACGAGAAAATTCTTGCCTCTCAAGGACCTCTCTTATATAATCCCACTCTTTTTCATCAATGACGACTGAACTATGAAAAGGCCTCTTGCGTGTCGGTTCACCACCTAATAACGCCAACTGATTCATATATCATTTTCTCCTAATTTCATTCTTTTTCATGATGTTTTGAATTGAGTAACTCAAACACATTTACAGGGAAACCGTTACGTCTCGCCGATTTGACCAAACCATGGCATATCGCCAGTGAAGCAAGGCCGTCTTCTCCGGAACAATTCACCCTGTTTTTAACCTTTCTTATGACAGATACAATATCGTATACAGCATTTACAAATCTATCCCTTTTTTGGATACTGCGTCTTTCTATGTCTGATAGTTCTCTATAGCCTGAATACCTACGGCTATCCATAAAAGAATACATCTCTATGTTCTCTCCATTGTTTAATATTCTTATTCTGCCTTCTTCTCCGATAATATCGATTTCAAATATGAGATTCTCTCTTTTACCGATTGCAGCAATCGTGCAAACACAGTTGTTTTCAAATACAATCCATCCTGATATATCCGGGTCAAGTTTATTTACATCGTTAGAGATCCCGCTAATTTCAGTTATGTTCTTTTGCAGAAGCATCCTTGTAACGTCTATCAGGTGGGAACCAATATTAAAGATCTGACCTGAATAAAACGCATTCATAACCTTAACAGTCCCTATCATACCCTTTTCAATCATTTCCTGGGCGTAGAGATATGTATCATCCCATCTCCGAGTGTGGTTAACTGCCAAGACAACATTCCTATCTGAACATAACCTGACCAATTCTTTTGCATCCTCAATATTTGAAGTTATAGGTTTCTCACAAAAAATACCTTCGACAGGATAATTTACAATCTCCTTAGCTATTTGATAATGGCTTTGTTCAGGTGTGCATATGGAAACAATCTGAGGTTGTAAAACCTCCATCAAATCCCTAACATTCTTATACACAGGTATATCTCTGCGATGTTCTCTAAAAACCACCGTTCTGCCTTCATCAATCTCAACAGCTCCTACAAGCACAGTTTCTTCACACCTTTCGTATGCAGAAACATGACTCCATGTTCCAGTTCTATTTGGGTCAAGGCTAAACTGAAAACCTATATTTCCTAAGCCAACTACAGCAGCTCGATACATATTTTTAGATATCCTTCAAGAAATATTGAATTTTTCAACGCTTTTATTGTACTCTTCCCATTGCCCAATATCCAACCAACCATCATAGATTGGATATACGCTTACCTTCTCTCTATTTATAATTATATCGATAAGCTCGTTCATATCAAACAACCTATTACGAGGAATATATTGAATGATATGGGGCTCCATAACATAAACCCCAGTATTGATAACAACATCGTGGACGGGCTTTTCCTTTATCTTATCAAGTCTGCCGCCTGACATCTCAAGAACACCAAAAGGAATCTTTACCTCATTATGACAACCAATAATTGTTATTGCAGATTTATTCTCCAAATGCCATAAAAGGACCTGTTCAAAATCAACATCAAGCACTGAATCACAGTTAGTTACAAAAAAGGTTTCTTTTAATTTATCTTTCAAAAGCCTTAAACCTCCAGCAGTACCGAGAAAATCATCCTCTTCAACCCATTCAATCTCATACGGATATTCGTTATCCTTTAGAAAAAGTTTTATGAACTCCTTCTTATAATTGAGCGTATATAAAAATTTATGCATGCCATAAAGAAAAAAACGCTCCATTATCACTTCTATAACAGGTTTGTTTCCAAGAGGAATTAGAGGTTTAGGAAGAATTTTTGTAAAAGGATCAAGCCTCGAACCCTTACCGCCAGCCATTATTACAACTTGATTTTCATATTGTTTCTTTGGAATAATCTTTTCCTTAGACCCGAGCATATCTGTCCACAGAAACACATCTTCAATAATGCCGAAGTTATTTAACACAGGAATTTGTTCTATTTCTGTCTCAACCATCAGAGTTTTTACATGTTCCTCTATGTCCGCAATACCGGATCTCACAGCAATAAAATCTCTGTGCATAACCAAACCAATTTTATCGCTGAATTTTCTGCCGTCTATAATCGCCCTCCTTATATCACCATCCGTTACCGTACCAAGAAGTCTGTTTTTTTTATCTACAACAAATAAAACTCGCTCAGCAGTTTCATTGAGTTTCTGCATAGCCTGCTTAATAGTTACACTTTCTGAAATCAACATGGATTTCAGCTTATTTTCGTCAAATCTATCCCTTTTTATCATAAAAATCGTCTTTCACCGCCAGTGAATACATCATCTTATCACACAAAATCCTTTTTGAATCAAACTGTTTGATAAAGTTATATTTTTAAGTTTTTCAATAATATCTCTGCTCATATTACCTTTGCCGTAGGGATTCTCCACATCTCTGATCGATGCAACAAAAACCTCTGAAACGGCTGTTTTAATTGCCTCTGAGATGTTTTTTCTATTGCATACGTTAACATCTATCACATTCTTTGCCCTAACCCTACCCTTCTGTCTGTCGCCTATATTAACTACGGGAAGC
>JAGODU010000019.1 GCA_017998095.1 Prolixibacteraceae bacterium
CAGGGTTTAAAGGAAGCTTTAAAAGTAGGAACTGATACTGCTGTCGTAAGATTAGGTAAAACAGACGGATATTACCTTGATAAGCTGATTAAAATAAATCTTCCGCCTGAAACTGCTGAAGTGATAAATTATGCTAAAAAAGTCCCCGGATTAAGTGAAATGATTGATGATGTTATACTTCAAATTAATCGTTCAGCTGAAGATGCTGCTAAACAAGCTGCACCAATTTTTAAAAATGCAATTACATCAATGACTTTTTATGATGCGTGGGGTATTCTCAACGGAGCTGACACCTCAGCTACCAATTATTTACGGGAAAAAACATACAATGATCTTTTCAATTTATATAAACCTGTAATGCAGAAATCATTGAGTAAACCAATCATTGCCGGAGTATCTGCACAAAAAACATGGACAGAGCTAACAGGTAAATGGAATCAGTTTGCAAATTCTGTTCCCGGAAAGTTATTACAGGTAAAACCTGTAAACATTGCACTTGATGAATATGTAACTCATCAGGCATTAAGAGGTGCTTTTATCAAAGTCGGTGATCAGGAAAAAGAAATAAGGACCAACATTAATGCACGGGTTAACGATATTCTGAAAAGGGTGTTTGGCAAAAAACAATAACTAGTTTTTGCTTTGATACTTAGGTATTGTAAAACAAAATGTACTGCCTTTTCCAAGGTCACTTTTTGCCCAAAGTTTACCTTTATGCTTTTCGACGAATTCTTTGCATAAAATAAGTCCTAAGCCAGAACTCCTTTCTCCCTCAGTCCCGGGAGTGCCCTTACCCGAATCTATTTTGAAGAGATTGGTAATTTTGCTTTCGGGCATCCCTATTCCACAATCAGCTATACAAATTGTATAATCATCACAATTATCTTCAACTTTTATTTCAACTTCTCCTTTTCTCTTTGAAAACTTAATGGCATTTGACAATATATTACGAATAACAGAACTGATCATACTTTCATCAGCTTCAATAACCATATTAGGTGAAGCTACAGCATTTATATTTATTTCTTTTTTGTGAGCAAATTCTGAATAATGTTCCACTGAATTGTCTATAATTTGTTTTAATGAACAAAACTTAAATTCAGTCTTAATAAGATCCCTCTGTATCTTCGACCATTCCAACAGATTTTCTAACAAATCGTATGTACTTAATGCTGTTTTGCGTATTGCTTTAGTGAAATCACGTACCTGATCAATTGAAAGTTCATCTTCATCCATAACTTCTGTTAAACCAAGAATTGAAGAGAAAGGACTCCTAAGGTCATGAGATATAATTGAAAAAAACTTGTCTTTGGTTGCATTCAGTTCTATTAATCTCTTTTCATTTTCAATTATTTCTGCTTCAAGTTTCATCCTTTCATCAACATCCCTCACTACTGCAACAACGAATTCCTTGTCATTAATTATGGTTTTTTTCAAACTCACTTCATTATAAAACTCTGAATTATCTTTTTTCCTTCCTTTCCAGTCAAATCTTAATTCCCCTTTTTCATTCGAAATGGCAATCTTCTCCATTGCTTTTTCCTGAGAGTAATTTTCATCATTGGCACTGAAGTCGCTTATGTTTAATTTCCTGAATTCTTCTTCATTGTAACCATACATTTCATATGCTGCTCTATTACAATCAATTATCTCCCCACTGTCCGGATCATGAATAAAAATTGCCTCGCTTGTAGAGTTCAATATAGTCCTGTATTTCAATTCATTTTGCTCTAATTCTGATTGCGCCTTTTTACGTAATGTAATATCATGTCCCTGGGCAATAGTTGCAATAATGGTTTTACCATCCTGAGAGTGAATTGCTGCTGAATTCCATAATAAAGTATAAACTTCACCATTAATATTCTGAACTTCTATCTCAACATCTTCCCAACGCTCACCATAACTTGTATCTTTAATTAATTCAAATGATCTTTCTCTTGTATTTTTTGGCAAAAGAATATCTACCGTTTTCCCTTTTACATCATCAATTGTTAACCCGGTTATCCTCTCAAAAGCTTTGTTGAACTCTGAAATTCTATATTCTGAATCCCACACAATAATAGGAGTATTGGCGTATTTTAAAAGATTTTCAAGATACTCTTTAGTTTCACGAAGTGATTCTTCAACTTTTCTTTGTTGTGTAATATTTAACACAAAACATGTAAATCCTATAACATTCCTATCAAAAGAATATATCGGAGAATAGAAATCCTGCCAGTAAACCCTGCTTAACGATTCATCTCCATATTCTTCAACCACAGAAAAACTTTCCCCGGCCAGAGCCTTGTCAAAAATTTGTTTTGCTTTTATGCCATCAGGGTGATTACCAATAATATCCAACATATTCATACCTGGTTTAATTTCCTTTCCCCAGATATTTTCAATGACACTCCTATGCATATTGTTAAATGTCAGATAATTATAATTTGAATCCAACGCAAAAAGAATTACATCAGGAGAGCTTTCCAAAATTGCCTTAAGCAATGAATTATACTTTTCTATATTTTCCAGGCTTTCTTTTCTATCTCTCAGCTCTTTTTCAAGTTCCTCTCTTAAAAGCTTGTCTTTTTCATTCAAAGACCTTTGAATTTCAATTCTCTCAGTAATATCTATAAAAGTAACAACAGCTCCGATGATCTTTCCGTCTCTGCGCTGAGTGTAAGACCAATATTCAGCTGGAAAACATGAACCATCAGCTTTCCAAAGTACCTCATCAGTTACATGGGTATTTTTTCCTTCTTCAAAAGCCCTGAATATTTTACAATCATGCTGATCGAATTTTGTTCCGTCATGATGTTTATAATGAATAAGATCATGCATGTTTTTACCAAGCAAATCATCCGGACTATTATATCCAAGCTGACTAACAAACTGGGAGTTACAAAATGTGCATTCCCCTTTTAAGTTAATTCCATAAATTGCCTCAGCAGTTGAATTTAATAGTAGCCTGAAATTTTCTTCACTCTTAAGTAAAGCATCTTCTGCACAAATTCTTTCAGTTTCGTCTATTGCTATTGCACCAAGGTATAAATCTCCATTCCTCTTTGCGAAGGGAAACTTATGAGTTTCATAATAATATAACTTTCCATTAATTCCTCTTACTTCCTCATGTATTACTTCAGGACCATTCTTCAATACCCTTCTATCATCACTGACCATTTTTTCTGCAAATTCCGGAGGAACGAGCTCTGTTGTATGCTTGCCGAAATCGCTTTCACTCCATCCTATAAGGTCTTTCATTGCCCCATTGGCAAAAATCAAATTACTATCCTTATCTTTAATAAAAACAGGTGATGGTAAATGAGACATGAACAAAGCAAACTGATCATGAATAAATGGATCTTCTTTATTAATCCTTTTCACTTCAAGTCCATCGATAATGTTAGCAACAATTTTTATCGATTTATTAAGTAAATCCATTGATTTTTTATCGGAAAAGAAGTCCTTGTCTACTTGTATGCAGCCAAAAAAATTATCTTCATTTTTAACGGACACAGATAACCCACTGTCCATTTTTTCGTTTACTGCCCAATAAAAGTTGTTGCCTTTGAATATTGATTTTAGCCCTTTTACGTATTTAGAGATAACTTCTTCTTTGTTCTTTTCCCCCGACAATTCAACAATTAAACCAAATAGTTGAGATTCTATCTCTTTATCCATTTCCCTTAAAAGTTTATTATTTAATGGATAAGTTAATTTAATTAAAACTAAAAGTCAAGTTAATAAATAAAAGAATACCGGAAAAAGCATTGATTATTTCAAATGCTTTTCCCGGTAAACCAATTATATTTTAAATTTTTATTCCGGCAGACCGTAATTATCAACGACAAAGTCAATATCCTTATCGCCCCTTCCACTAAGGTTCACAAGTATTGATTCCCTTTGTGCATTTTTTGCATGTTTAATTGCAAAAGCAACAGCATGTGCACTTTCCAGAGCAGGGATTATACCTTCAAGACGACTCAATTGATAAAAAGCATCTATCGTTTCTTTATCATTGGCATCAGTATAATTTACCCTTCCCTTATCATTTAGCATACAATGCTCCGGACCAACTCCCGGATAATCCAATCCACTGGCTACTGAATAAACAGGTGCCGGCTCCCCCTTTTCATCCTGAAGCAGTTTACATTTGAATCCATGAATAATACCTGTCGTTCCAAATTTCATTGAACATGCATGATCTCCAAGTTTATATGAACGCCCTGCAGGTTCAACTCCCCAAAGCTTAACTTCTTCATCTTCAAGAAACGCAGAAAAAATTCCTGCTGCATTACTACCTCCACCAACACAAGCAGCTACATTATCAGGCAGTTCGCCAGTCATATCAAAGAATTGCTCACGGGCTTCAATACCTACAACCCTTTGAAAATCTCTTACCATCATTGGGAAAGGATGAGGACCCACAACAGAGCCAATGCAATATATAGAAGTTACAGGATCGACCAGGTAAGCTTCAAAAGCTGAGTCAACAGCTTCCTTCAATGTTTTCAAACCATGGGAAACAGGAACAACCTTAGCGCCTAATATTTGCATTCTTACAACGTTGGGATGTTCTTTCTTTATATCGACTTCTCCCATATGTATTTCGCATTCAAGCCCGAAATAAGCAGCAGCTGTTGCAAGTGCAACTCCATGTTGCCCTGCTCCTGTTTCAGCAATAAGCTTTTTCTTACCCATATATTTAGCAAGCAAAGCTTCACCCATGCAATGGTTAAGCTTGTGTGCACCTGAATGGTTAAGGTCTTCCCTCTTAAGGTAGATCCTGCTTCCAACCTTTTCAGATAATCTTTTGCAATAATAAACCGGTGTTGGCCTTCCCTGAAAATGTGTGCGTATGCTTCTTAGTTCAGAAATAAACTCGTGTGATTTGCTTATCGTAAAATATGCATCAGTGATTTTATCCATTTCAACCTGAAGCTGTGGAGGTATGAAACTCCCGCCGTACTCATTGAAGAAACCTTCTTTTGTGGGTACAGATTTAAAATAATTGCTCATAAATGTATTGATCTTAATAGTTTAATATCCTTTTATTTTGAAAGGCTAAAATTATCTTTAAAAGTCAGAAACAAAAAAGATTTACTAAAAATTTAAGCGAAAAGATTATTTATCCTTAATTCTCAATCTCAAAACATTAATCCCGTTTGTATATTCATAATCAATACTATCACATCTTGATTTGATGATCATAAGTCCTATTTCATCTTCCAAAGCACCCTCTTCCAAAGGATTAAACTGACTGCTTTTATTTTCACAAGCCATTTCCAGACTTCCGTCCTTTTCTGAATATGAAAGGCTGATATCAACATCAGTCAGTTCTTTTTGCAACGTAAGCACCTCTTCTGACAATAATTGTGCAAATTCGCTTATCTTCTTCGACAACATGTGTTTTTCACAAAATGAATCTATTTCAGCTTGTAAAGCATACAAGTCATAATTTTCACTGGAAACATGAAACCTCATGCTCCTGATTCTATGAATAAACGCTCTGGTTTTATCTTTTACCGGGTTTTCAAAAATCTGTTGTGGTGGCCCTTCTTCGTAAATTAACCCTTCATCCATATAAAACACCCGGGTGGAAATGTTTTTTGCAAATTCCATCTCATGAGTAACAATTACCATTGTGATTCCTTCTTTTGCAAGCTTTCTGATTACGGCCAATACCTCACTTACCATCGTCGGGTCAAGGGCTGAAGTTGGCTCATCGAATAAAAGGATTTCGGGTTCCATGGCCATGCAACGCGCAATTGCTATCCTTTGTTTCTGGCCACCTGACAGTTCATCAGGAAAACTGTAAACTTTTTCTGCAAGACCAACAACCTTTAATAATTCAACGGCTCTTTTGTTTGCTTCAGCTTCTGTTTTACCAAGCAGCTTTATCGGACCGATTGTAAGATTCTCCAGAATCGACAAATGTGAATACAGGTTGAACGATTGAAAAACCATCCCCATCCTTTGCCTTATCTTTGGAACATTGGTTTTTTTATCCAGTAATGGAATGCCGTCAATAAAGATTTCACCCCCGGTAGGTGTTTCCAAAAGATTCAGACATCTTAGAAAAGTACTCTTTCCGGTTCCTGAAGGACCAATGATTGAAATAATCTCTCCTTTATTAATCTCTGCATTTATATCTTTCAAAACCACCAGACTACCGAAATGTTTTGAAAGGTGCTGTACACTTATCATAAATTAACCTCCTCTAATCTTTTTTGACGTTTTCTTTTCGGGTCAACTGAAATTTCTATTCTGTCGAGTATCATTGTGAGAAGCCATGCTATAAATATATAAAGCACAGCAGCCATTATAAGCGGGAAGAAAGCATCGAAAGTTCTGCTTCGTATGATGTCACTGGCTTTGGTCAAATCCTGAACTGCAATATATCCTACAATGGAAGTTGCCTTAAGCAGGGAAATAAATTCACCTTTATAAACCGGAAGAACCTGCCTTAATGCTTGTGGCATAATTATATTGATAAAGGTCTGCACTTTTGTGAAACCGGAAGCTATCCCTGCTTCCTGTTGCCCCCTGTCAACCCCCTCAATTGAAGTTCTGAACATTTCAGAAACATAAGCCCCGAAGTTTATGCCAAATGCTATAACTGCAACAATAACAGGATTAATATTAACCGAAGCAAAAATCACATAAAAAATAATCATAAGCAAAACCAGAACCGGAGTACCTCTGACAAGATTTATCAACAAACTGGCAGTATATGAAAGAAACTTATTTTTCGCCATTCTCATCCAACAAATCAAGCCCCCTATTACTGTTCCAAATAATGCTGCCAGAACTGAAATGATTATTGTTACCTTCAACCCATTAAGAATGAGCAGATACCTCTTTTCCAAAATTATATTGTTGTGAAAACTTTCTGAAACAGATTTGAAGAAAGATTTCCTGACAGGTTGTTCCTTTTCAGATATAAACCCTGCCATGTCACTCTTTCTAATTACTACAGCTGAATTAAGATTAGAATATGCATCAGAAAAATCAATTTGTTTTTGCCGTTCTTCACTTATTGCCATCCCATCTGTTATCATATCAACTTTCCTTGCAACAAGGGCATTTATCAATCCCGGGAAATCAATTTCTATTATCTTAAGATTATAATTTCCCCATTCAGCAAACTTTTGAATCATCTCAATATCAAAGCCCACATATTCCCCGTTCATATAAGCAACATATGGAAGATCCTCAATTGAAACAGCAACTGTCAGTTTTTTATCCGAAACAGGATTATTAAATTTTGGCTGCACAGCTTCCTCCGCATCATTAATAAACCAACGCTTGCTCATTTCATCATAAGTACCATTTTTCCTTATAGTTGAAAGAAACTCGTTGAAATGTTTTCTCAGTTCTCCTGATTCTTTTCTGAACCCAACACCCAGAGGCATTGGAAAAAGCTCCCTGTTAAGAATAGCAAGATCATCATTATGCTTCAGCAATAAATCGGCAGTAGATGTTGCAATCATTATAGCATCAATCTTTCCGGTCTTTAATGACAACATCATGTCGGCCGTATTATCGTAAAGCAATACTTTAGAATTAGGGTAATTTGTTGAAACATATTTATCATGTATCGTTCCTGAAAAAACGCCTACTCTCTTTCCGTCAATATCTTCAACCTTCGACATTTTACCTTCAGCTTGTTCTGTCAGAAATTTTTTCTTTACTATAGCACTCGTCCCTGAATTATAATATGGATCTGAGAAGTCAATTTGCTTTTCCCGTTCTTCGGTAACCGTTATGCAACAAATGATTATATCTATCTTATTCGTCACCGCTGAAGCAATCATGCTTGGAAATTGAATATCGAGAGGTGTAAACTTCATTCCGGTGTATGCAGCAAACCTTTTGGCTAACTCAATATCAAAACCAACAAGTTCGCCATTCAAAACACCGGTAAAAGGAAAGCCGGAATCACTCATAACACCAACTTTAAGTTCGCCGTTTGAATTTGAACTTTTAATATCAGGCATATTGTAATTGCCTTTGTTGACATAACGTTCAATCATATCATCGTACGTCCCGTCAGACCTGATTTCTTTTAAGAAACTGTTGAATTTTTCTCTGAGTTCATCACTATCCTGATTAAATCCTGCTGCTATATCAGCGTCAAATAAATGTTTGGCAATAATTCCAAAATCCTTGTATTGACTTGACGCTTCTATGAACGATGTCTCATCAAGAAAAATAGCATCAACCTTTTCACCGTCAAGGGCTAAAAGCATATCCGTAATATTTTGGTATTGACGCACTTCGGCATCAGGGAAATTTTTATGAACATACATATCCTGAACAGAACCAAGAAGTACACCTATACTTTTATCTTTCAGGTCTTCAAGTGAACTCAGCTTTTGATTTTTATCTTTCTTCTCTTTGGTCACATCTTTTTTAACCAACGCAGATAATCCTCCGGGAAAATAACATTCAGAAAAAAGAACCTGTTTAGCCCTTTCAGCAGTAATTGACAAACCTGCTCCAATCATGTCGACCTTTCCGGCAATAAGGGCTGGAAGCATAGCTCCAAATTCGAAGTCAATAACTTCAAGCTGCTTCCCAAGTTTCTGAGCTATATAGGAAGCAAATTCAATATCGAATCCAACAATTTTTCTATCGGCATTAACAAAAGACATTGGTTCTACTCCTGTCGAAGTGGCAAGACGAAGGACACCACCCGTGCTGTCAAATTTTATATCCGGCATAGGAGCGGGATTCCCTTTTTTTGGAAACCACCGTTTCATCATATCATCGTAAGTACCGTTTGCCTTTATTTCTGCGAGGACATCGTCAATAACCTTTTTTAAAGCAGCATTTTCCTTTTGAACAGCATAGCCATATTGATCTGTGGCAATTACTTCTTCAATAACAGCAAGATCGGAATTCTTCGCTGCAATGTTAAGCAAAACCGGTTTATCGTAAACCGCTGCATCGGCCTTCCCCTTTTGCACTGCCAGGGCACAGTCGATTGGAGTATTGTAATATTCGAACTTTGCATCCGGAAATCGTTTCAGAACAAACTGATCAGCTGCAGTGCCTGAAGGAACAGCAAAAACCTTTCCTCCCTTAAGCATTTCAAGTCCTGAAATATACTTCTCCGATTGTTTGGTACACCCGAACATAATTACGGCTGCTCCAAAAATTAATAATTGCAGGAAGTGCCTCATATTTTGATTATCTCGTTAGTTAATTTTCGCTAAGATTGTTAAGGTTCCCTTTTCACGGTTTCAAATAATAGCTATCCAAATTTAACATATCTTTCGATTCAAAGCCTATGAGATATTAAGTTTTTATGAGGTACAGAAAAGATTTTGAGGGCTTAATTAATGAACTCAATCTTGTACAAAAAAGTATATCTTCCATTTTATTCAACTACCTATCAGTGTGCCACTAAAGAGCCATCAAATACCATAAGAAAAAATTGTTATGGTGTTTGATGGCTCTTTAGTGGTACCCTGATGGCAATTTGCTAAGTATATGAACAGGTGGCAACCTTTAATAAACCCTGAAAAAGGATTTTATTTGTTTATCAGAAATAAGTAAACACTGTGGTTCTGGGTTAAAAAACTGTATTCTTTTTTATTCTTATTCTGATTTTTAGTTTAAAAGATATACTAAGCCAAGCGATATTATTATTTTTGCTTTATAAACAAAAAGGCAAATAATTACAAGATGCTAACACTTAAATTGATTCAGAACAATCCTGATTTCGTTATCGAAAGACTGAAAGTCAAGAACTTCGATGCTACTGAAATTATCGGTCAGGTGAACGAACTGAACGCACGCAGGAAAACTACACAGAGTAAGGTCGATAACCTGAAAGCTGAAATGAACAACCTTTCAAAGGAAATCGGCCTTTTATTCAAACAAAATAAAACAGAAGAAGCAAATGCTGCAAAGGAAAGAACTTCTGTTCTCAAAGATGAAATTAAAAATCTGGATACTCTTTCTTCTGAAATAGACGAAAAGCTTAAAACTCTTCTGGTCCAGCTGCCTAACCTTCCTCATGAGCTTGTTCCTGCAGGGAAAACAGCTGATGATAATGTTGAAATCAGAAAAGGCGGTGTAATTCCTGAGCTTGGTGCTGATAAACTTGCACACTGGGATCTCATTAAAAAGTATGACATCATTGATTTTGAACTTGGAATAAAACTTACAGGTGCAGGTTTCCCGGTTTACAAAGGTAAAGGTGCCAAACTTCAAAGGGCGCTGATTAATTTCTTCCTCGATGAAGGTGAAAAAGCAGGCTTCAATGAAGTTCAGCCTCCGATAATGGTAAATGAAGATTCAGGTTTTGGTACAGGACAGCTGCCCGATAAGGAAGGCCAGATGTATCATGCAACAGTTGACAATTTATACCTGGTTCCAACGGCAGAAGTTCCGGTAACAAATATTTACCGAGATGTAATTGTTGATGAAGCTGAGCTTCCAATAAGAAAGATGGCTTACACACCATGTTTCAGGAGAGAAGCCGGTTCATGGGGTGCCCATGTCAGGGGCCTCAACAGACTTCATCAGTTTGATAAAGTTGAAATAGTTGAAATAGCTCATCCTGACAACTCATACGAAATACTTGACCAGATGGTTGCCCATGTGGAAAACCTGATTAAAAAGCTTGGCTTGCCCTACAGGATTATCAGGCTTTGCGGTGGAGATATGAGTTTTACCTCGGCAATGACTTATGATTTTGAAGTTTTTTCAGCAGCACAGGAAAGATGGCTTGAAGTAAGTTCGGTTTCAAACTTTGAGACATTTCAGGCCAACAGGCTAATGTGCCGTTATAAAGGTAAGGATGGGAAAAAGCCTGAGCTGGTACATACCCTTAATGGAAGTGCACTTGCTTTGCCGCGTATAGTAGCAGCTATACTAGAAAACTACCAAACGCCTGAAGGAATTAAAGTTCCGGAGGTGTTGGTTCCGTTCTGCGGGTTTGATATTATCAAGTAAGAAAAGAGATAAAAAACGGAGATATTTAAACTATCTAAAAAAAGGATGAAAATTTTTAATATTTCTTTTGCGAATATAAAATCTTTTCTATTTTTGCATCGCTCTTTACGGAGGGCAAACGTTCAATAAAATCACTCCCTAGTAGCTCAGTTGGTTAGAGCGGCGGACTGTTAATCCGTAGGTCGTAGGTTCAAGTCCTACCTGGGGAGCCAAAGAACATTTAGAAAGCCTGAAATCAGTAGATTTCAGGCTTTCTTGCTTTTAGACAACAGTAATCCCGGAAACAATAAAAATTTTGTCGTATTTTTAAATTACAAGAATTAACAATACAATTCCCTGTGGTTAGGATGATAAAAGACAAAATATCACATAATAAATTCCGATTAATATTTATAATTCTGCTCTTTGCCGTTCAGGCTGCATTTGGTCAGCTTACTCAAACGGTCAAGGGGAAAGTAGTTGATAAGGTTTCATCATCTCCGCTGCCCGGAGTAAATGTTATTTTAAATAATTCTTCAACAGGGGTTGGAACTGCTACAGATTCAAAAGGAGAATATATTTTGACGGGAGTACCTGTCGGAAGAAACAATTTTCAGTTTTCCTTTATTGGTTATGAGACTGTTACAATTGGAAATGTAATGGTGAATTCAGGAAAGGAGCTCAATATTGATATTGAAATGATTGAAAATATCAATGAGTTTGAAGAAATTACCATTAGTGCTTACCGTAAAGGAGAAGTGATGAATAAAATGGCTTCTGTCAGTTCTCAGTCAGTTTTAATAGAAGAAACAGAAAGATACGCAGGTACATGGTCTGATCCGGCAAGGATGGTAAAGAACTTCGCAGGTATTTCATCATCAAACGACACGCGCAATGATATAATAATCAGGGGCAATTCGCCAAACGGATTATTATGGAGACTTGAAGGTGTTGACATCCCAAATCCAAATCATTTTGGATTACAGGGCACATCAGGCGGGCCGGTCAGTATGCTAAACAGCAATATGCTTTCAAGATCTGACTTTTTCACCGGAGCTTTTCCTGCTGAATATGGGAATGCATTATCCGGGGTTTTTGATTTGAATATGAGAAATGGGAACTCAGGAAAAACAGAATATGTATTTCAGGCCGGATTAAACGGATTTGAAGCGGGGATTGAAGGTCCTTTATCCAAAAAAAGAAAAGGTTCATATATCATCAATATGCGCTATTCATTTCTGAATCTTTTACAGAAAATGGGACTTGATATTGCAGGAGGAGTAGTCCCAACATTTACAGATATGAACTTTAAATTTTTTATGCCGGCAGGTAAGGCAGGAACATTTACATTGTTTGGATTAGGAGGCATTGATGCAGTAAGCGCACTTGCAGCGCAAAGCTCTGATGAGTTCAACCCGATAAAAAATACTGACTTACTGGCAAATAATCAGATGGGGGTAACAGGTTTAAGTCATAAGATTATCTTTGGAGATAAAGCTAATTTATTAACAACGCTTTCTGCTTCAGGGCAATATACCTATATCGGACTTGATTCAGTTATGTCTGACAGTATAAAAAGACTATTCTTTTCATCCAGACTTACAGAATCTCAGCTGGCTGCATCAGTCCATTATACCGGGAAAATAAATTCACGGAATACTTTCTCAGCAGGGCTTTCATTTAAAGACAAGTCAATTAGCCAGAAAAATAAGGCAATGTTTCATGGGCATTATCTTACTATACTTTTTATGGAAGATGAACATTTAAAGCTCCTTCAGGGATTTGCTGAATGGAAACACAGGTTTAGCAATGACATAAGTATGTATACCGGATTATACTCGCAATACCTGTTTATGAATAATACCAAATCACTTGAACCCCGTTTGGGTTTCAAGTGGAATATAACTCCGGATCATGATTTGAATATTGGTTATGGCATTCATTCACAAGCTCAGTCATTGCCCTTATATTTCCACATGACAAGTAATACCAAAAGAACAAAATACTGGTATACATGTAAAGAACTTGACTTTACGAAATCGCAGCATTTCGTCTTAAGCTACGGGTATAAAGTAACTCCGGAATGGAATATAAAGGCAGAAGCATATTATCAGTACATCTGGGACATACCTGTTGAGAGGCGCCCATCTTCATTTTCCGCAATAAATCTTGGAGCTACTTATAATAATGGAGTATTAGACCAGGATAGTCTTGTAAATGAAGGTCTTGGAACAAATAAGGGAATAGAATTAACAATAGAAAAAAGTTTAAGTAAAAACTGGTATTTACTTTTCACTGCTTCATTTTTTGATTCCCGTTATAAACCAAGCGATGGAATATGGAGGAATACAGTATTTTCAACTAATTATGTAACAAACACATTACTTGGATATGAACTCAGGTTAAGCAAACGTTCTTCCCTTGATTTAAATATCAGAATGGCTTATTGCGGAGGAATTAGAAAATTATGGGTAGATCAGGAGGCATCAGTCAAAGAAGGGATAGTAGTATATGACGACCTGAAGGCATATTCAGAAAGGAGTAAAGACTATTTCAAACTTGACGGGAAACTGACATTCAGATATAATTTTAACAAGGCAACTGTTGATTTTTCTGCAGAGTTGATAAACATGACTGATGCAGAAAACTTATTTTCTGAAACTTTTGATCCTAAGACCGGAACGATGAGTTATACTTATCAACAGGGAATTTTACCATCTGCAATGATACGGATTACGTTTTAGTAAATTCAATTGCATTTAGCTTTAAAAAGTGGTAATTTTATAAAAGAATAGATATAAAAAAGAGGATTATGAAAACTGATTTATCATACAATTACTCTAAAGCTAAGGATAAAAAAGAAAGCTTTAGGAGAATAATAAGAAATATAAAGCTGTCAATTGCAGGAATGTTTTTCATGTTTTCCTTTGCCAGCTGTGAACTACTTGGTATAGATCCTGATGTTTTTAATTTTGATTTTCTTGATCAGGTAGATCTTTTTGGACCAAAGCAATTGGAAGCTGAAGATGCCAAAATAGAAATGGAAGCAGCCAGCTCTGAAGTAGGTGATACAAAAGACATAATGCTTGAGTGTACAGGATTTAGCACCCTCAACTACCTCATGGAACTGGAATCAGGTTCAAGCTTTAAATCCGGAGCTAAATCAGCTTTGATATTTGACAAGGAAAATATAATGGAGAAAGTACTTAGAATTACCAAAGATAACAATGGCTTAAAGTCTACTATAAATGAGGTTGAAGATGATGAAGATTTATACGGAATATTTGAATGGGATTTTTACGAAGAAGAATTTGTAAAAACAAGTGAAAGTGAAACAATATACAGGTTAATATTTCCGGCTGATGAAACATCAAATAGTAACAAGCAATTGAATGCTGAATTGACGTTAGACAACCTTCAATATGTTAAAATATTGTCGACCGATGAAATAGGAGGCTATACTACTCCTGAAAACTATCCTACAAGTGCTGACCTGAAGCTTAAAGTAAATAATGTAACTGAACTGACAGGTAGTTTTGATGCTGGTTATAATGAAACAGGAAAAGCTACTTCAATAGATGCTTCTCTTGAATCTTGTGAATACTATCTTGACATGAGTTTATCTGGCAGTGGTACAGATTATAAAAGTTCATTAAGCTTTAAAATGGGCAATGAGTTAAAGCTTGGATACGACATGAAGATTAAATATACATCTGATCTTGAAGATACTGAAAGCATAAAAGGTACAATAACAATGAGCCCTGTTGAATATGATTGTGACATAAAGGTAAAAGCCATAACAGATGAAATTGACAGAGCTGATGAAAATGAAACAGATCCTGATGTAGATGTATTAAATAGTAACTTAAAAGTAGATGTCATTCAGATAGATCAAAAAGCAAAGATTGGAACAGTAGAGTTTGAGGAATATACAGATCCCGAATGGGGAGACACAGAATTGCTTCTTGTAGTTGTATATAAAGACGGTTCTACAGAAGAATTAAAAGATATATTCCCGTTCCTTAATGAAGAATAAATAAAAAAGGATGAAAAAAAAGCCGGAATATATCCGTCTTTTTTTATTATTAATTCGTTGGGAAAGAAAAAGATTTACCGGTTTTCGGATCCCTCACCCACCCTGAACAACTTCCTGTAGCTGTCCATTGGCAATGATACACTTGTTCTCCTGTATCATTTGATCCTTGGAAAATATTTATATACCCTGAAGGATCAAGAGTAGAACCTAATGAACGAATATAATAATTCCCTCCATCACTGTATAATAAGTATCTTCCATCGGTTGTTGTGCCATTAACTTCAGTTTTAGAATCAATAGCAAGAGTTCCATCCTGGTTATAAAGCTTATTTTCAGATTTAATAATATCTTTATAATCTTTCAAATCTGCTACCTGAACATTATTAATGTATAAATTAACCTGACTGTATACTCCATGATCAGACCCTTCTACCCTGATACTTATTCCTCCGGAATTCCACGTCCATACGTCTGTAGTAGTTTTAAGGGTAGAATATTCAGCCTCTTCGGGAATTTCTTTTAGAAAATCCCTATAAGTGCTGAACAAACCATTTATTGAACCCACTATCGAAGTTGCCAATGCAGATTCAGAATATTGCTGGGCTTCAGCAGGTAAATAAATCATGTTTTAAGATTTCACAATTTCAGGAGCAGTGTATTTCCCAACGACAGGATCAGTTACATCTTTTTTACATCCAAATAATATCATAGATATTACAGTCAGCAGGATTGTTTTGGAAAGAAGATTTTTCATAATTGATGTTTTTAGGTTTAAGAAAATTCAATCAAATATAAATACTTGATTTAACTATGTCAATAGATAACTGATTCTCCTATAAAATTAATATGTAACTTCTTGCTTTAGTGCAATTTATAGCTTAACTTTAAGTAGGAGAAATGTGTGGATGAAAAAGAACAGAACTATAATCCGTATTTGTCTGATTTTACTGATATGCCTTACGTTTAAATCAGAAACATTTGCAGAAAATAAGAATGAAATAATTTTAAATGATATTTCTCTGAATACAATAGTACATCCCGACATTTACCAGCCCTTTAAATTCAGATCTTCACTTTCAGTTATGTTTACCTCAATTCCAATCGACTGGATTGAAATTACAATTGATGCCCCAATATTTCAATTCTCAACAAAAATGGGATTGCCATTAGGTTTCACATTAAACGGCACAATAGAAACTGCTTTAATTTCTAATCAATTCAAGCTTGGCGGGGATTGGAATTATGAAATAGGATCTTTTTCAATGAGTTTAGGGTTGGATGGTATATTCCTTTTGGGATATTTGCCTGTCATGGAATTTAAAAATTATGCTCACGGGTTTTCTGTAAATCCTAATATCTCTTTTGGGTATAAAACAAAGGAAATTGCGTTTACAATAAACACCGAATACAACTATACAAATCTGTATAACATTTCCTCCGGCAATTCAAATACAGATCCATACTCTTTTAACAGACCCGGAGGGTTGGTTTCCTTTTTTATAGAACAAAAACTTTGGAATGATAAAGTAATGATATTGGGATTGATAAGCAATTTTAACATATACTATTTCCCGGCATGGCCTGCTTTTCATGTTTTTCAAAAAGTATTCTATATTCCTCAGGTTCAAATAGGATTAGTATTATGAAAAGGTCATTTAAAATTCATATAAGATCACGAATAAAAAACGTGGAGATATTATTAAAACAAATAATAACTGTTGTTTTTTTAATATCAAATTTTACCTCATGTGACATTCAGGAACAGTGGAATTTTGATTCGTCTTCTGCTCGCAGAACTTCAATTAGTAATAACTATTATGATTTAACCCAAAATGAAATTTCACTTCTTGAGGGTATTTATAAAGTAAATTACGGAAATGACTTTGTTGGTGACACTCTTGTTTTAAAATATATTAAAAATAAAATAGCTGTTTTCGGGGTAAAAGATGGCTTTTACTCAATTATGGAAGTAAAAAGAGATTCAGTTGACATAGTTTTCAATGGAGAATGGAGATTTGCACTTAATAAAAGGAATGGTAATGTCTTTCTGAAAACAAATTACAATGAATTTTTAAACAATATTGAAACATATAAAGGAGATGTATTTTTCTCGGGAGATTATATGCTTGAAGACACTCTCCGGGCAATAGACATACATTTAAGTAAGATAGAAAATTTAAATTACGAAATAACTAATAATAAATTCCACATTATAGCTCACAGGGGCGGAGGAAGGACTGCAGATCATCTTCCATATTCTGAGAACTCAATTGAAATGATAAATTTCTCGGAACAAATTGGTTCAACAGGAATTGAAATAGATGTTCAATTAACAAAAGACAATATTCCTGTATTATACCATGATCCGGATTTAAATATCAGGTTGATTAAAAAAGGACCACTAATTGGATTTATCAAAGATTATAATTTAAACCAATTAAAAAAGCTCGTTAAACTAATACATGGAGAGCAAATACCTACTTTGGAAGAAGCCTTGGATTTTGTTATAGAAAAAACACAGATAAGCTTGATTTTGTTAGATATTAAAAATAGTGAGTCTTTTAATTTTGTAATACCCATTCAGAAAAAATATATAGATATCGCCAGAGAAAAAGGAAAAGAAGTAGAAATACTTATAAGCATTCAGACTAATGAAGTTTATGAGTCATTCAAGAAGGTTGAAGGATATACTGAAATTCCTTCTTGCTGTACTATGGAAAAAGAAAAAGTTAAAGCACTAAACTCTTCCTTTTGGAATTATCGCTGGACACAGGGAATATTAACTCAGGAACTGATTGAAATGCATTCAATGGGAAAAAGATGTACAGTATGGACATTAGATGTTCCGGAATTTATTGATTTATATGTGTCACATGGCAAAAATAATCCTTTAGAAAGATTTGACGGAATATTAACTAATTATCCATCTATTGTAGCTTATTATCACTATGTCAGGCATAATAAATAAAAGAATATTAGCTATTTCAGGCATTGCCTTACTATTAATATTTCAGCTTTCACTTAAAGCACAAGATATTGAGAAAAGCAGGAAAATAAAATTTATTGGTGGAGGTGGTTATGGTTTGTTTTTCAATCCTCTATCCGGCTCTTATGAATATGGAACGAAGATAATAAGACCTGCATTTTCAGGGAAGCTATTATGGGAGCCGGAATACAGATTGAGTGTTGGCATTGAGTCGGGCTATTTTTATCTCTACTCAACAAATTTTAATACTGACACAGAAAGTGAAGAATCAATGATTTATGATTTAAGCATTATTCCTTTATTCCTCTCTATATCAATGAAAATCTTTAACCGTTTTGAGATTAATTTTGCAACAGGCTGGTCTTCTTTAATTTATAATATAAAAACATATAGTACCAATAATTATATCACAAAAGGAGATATATACAGCATGTCAAATTTCTCGGTAGGATGTTCTTATTATTTTCCAATCAGTGATAATTTAAAGTTAGGAGCTGAAATCAAATATTTCTACATAGGGAAGACTGACAATATGCATTTATCAGCATTGATAAACCTTTCATACGACTTATTTACATGGAAATTATAGCTTTATGGAAAAAAATAAAAATCTTTTATGATTTAAAAGGTAAATAATATACAAACGAAGTACCCTCCCCTACTTTACTATACACTTCAATTTTTCCATTATGAGCTTCTACAATTTTCTTAACAATAGCAAGACCTAAACCAATAGATTTCTCATTGGCTGTTGCCTTAACTGAAGTAATCTTAAAAGGCTTAAATATTTCCGGCAGTTCATCTTCAGGAATACCCTGACCTTGATCTGTGACTTTAGTAATTATTTCATCATCTTTTAATTCAATGTCGATGAATATTTTAGTTCCCGGCATTGAATATTTAATTGAATTACTAACTAAGTTGCTTATCACCTGCTGAATTTTATTAACGTCGAAAGTAATTAGAATATCACTTACCGGACAATTAATAATGATTTCCTGAGATTTCTTTTCAGCCATTATTCTTTCCTGAACTAAAGCATCTTTTACAAAAGACACATAATTCTGCTTAGAAAGCTTTAAATCAAACACACCTGATTCAATTTTGGAAACGTTTAAGAAATTATCAATAAGATCAAGAGAGAAGTTGCATCTTTCATTAATAATCCCAAGATATTTAAGCTGAGTTTCTTCCGGTGTTTCGTGGTAATCATCAATCAGAAGAGCGGAGAAAGATTGCGCAGTGCCAATAGGGCTTCTGAGATCATGGGTAACCATTCCAATGTATTTGTTCTTCTCTATGTTCAATTCAGAAAGTTTGGTATTAACCTCTTCAAGTTCCTTCGTCCTTTCTTTGACTTTATTTTCAAGGTTTTTATTAGCTTCCTTAAGACTAATCATCAATTCCTGGTTCTTAGTAATCAGATCTGATTTATCAAAAGCTTCCTTAATAACATTTTCAAGTTCATATGGATCCCAGGGTTTTGTAATATATCTGAATACCTGACCTTTATTAATAGCATCTTTAACAGCTTCTATATCAGAATAACCGGTTAAAATAAGTTTTACTGCATCCGGGTATTTGACTCGTATTTTTGAAAAGAATTCAACTCCGGTAATGCCGGGCATCCTTTGATCAGAAACTATCACTTGAATATTTTCATTGTCCATTATTTTCAATCCCTCTTCGGCATTAGTAGTAGAAAAAATATTATAATCCCTTCTGAAAAGTCTTGTAAGTGACTTTATCACTTCAGGTTCATCATCAATGATTAATAAGTTATGGAGTTTCTCTTTCTTTATTTCAGTTGTTTCCATATTATTTTTTTGGTATTGAAATTTTAAATAAAGTTCCATTTTCAGCCTTTGATTCTACATAAATGGAACCTTTATGCAAATCAGTGATAATCTTGTAAGTAATACTTAATCCTAATCCTGTTCCACTTCCTACAGGTTTAGTAGTGAAGAAAGGATCGAAAATTTTATCTATAATATTTTCAGGAATTCCACAACCATTGTCTTTAACTTCAATAACAAGATTTTCATTTTCATCTTTTACAATCAAATCAACTTGCCCTCCTGAGCCAACAGCCTGAATAGCATTTATAAGCACATTCATCAACGCTTGATTCAATTGTCCGGGATAACATTCCATAACAATAGAATCGGGGCAAATAAAGCTGAAATTTATGTTTTTACTGTTTATTTCAGGCATAAGGATTGAGATAGTTGATCGAATATTACTAATAATTTCAACCTGTTTAATTTCTGCTTCATCAAGCCGGGAAAATCGTCTTAAATCTTCAACTATATTTTTAACCCTTTCAATTCCCATTTTTGATTCATCAACGATGTCTGAAATATCATCAATAAGAAAATCAATATCGTTTGCCCTCTTCATTTCAAATATAGAATCTGCTAATGTAGAAGAGGTATTGTCGTTGATGAGTTTATCAACATCACTCAAGTATGAAAAGATCTCTTCAGTGTTTTTTTTCAAAGAGAATAAATTGCTGTAAACAAACGAAATAGGATTATTTATTTCATGGGCTATTCCTGCTACAAGTTTACCAAGAGCATTCATCTTTTCTGATTGGACAAGCATTTGCTGAGTCTCCTGGAGCTTTCTCATTGTAACTTCCAGTTCGGACTTTTCCTGCATCAGCTGACGTTGAAGGTTGGTAACCTTTTGATTAAGGAAATGCATAACTTTATTTTGTTCAAGCAATCCGGCAACGTTTATTCCGCCAATCATTAAAAGATTATCATTCTTTTTAAAGATTTTAGTTTCAATAGAAGTGTTTACATTATTCATTTCCCCAATAGTCAGTAGCCCTGAATAAACTTCACCATTAATCTCTTTTCGTGAAGCTATTTCTTCAAAAGTTGGGTGAAGCAAACTGTTTTTATTAAAGTCATGGTGAATAGAATTCATAGCAGTGTTTGAAAACAATAAATCCCCTTTCATCGAAAACAAGGCAATCCCCAAAGAGTTATTGTCAATAAATGTGGATTTCAATTCATTTTCCCAATCGGAAAGTAAGACAGATACATCAGAACTTTGCATTTACAATCCCATTAAATATTGTTATTTAAAAATTCATCCAATTCTTTTAAATCAGATTTATAAATCAATTTTTCATATTTGGAAATTACATCTAATCCTCCATGTAAAAAAGCCTGTCCACCAACGAGAATATATAAATCTGGGAATGTTGCCCTAATCTTCGCAAGCATGCTATCAAGAACAGGCAAATTGAATGGTACGCTTAATGAAATAGCAAGAATATCAGGATTTTCATTTTTGACAGTATCAATAATTAAAGAGGTTGAAGTGTTTGCTCCAAGGAATGTCACTTTCCATCCATTCATTTCAAAGACATCACTAACCATTTTAATACCTATCTGATGGAATTCATTTTCAGTACAGCTTATTACAGCCTTCTTGTTTTTTTTATCCTTCGTAACCACCTTAAAATACACTTCACTTAAGATAGTTTCAACAATAGCAGATGCCATGTGTTCAGTGGCAATTGTAATTTTGCTTTGCTCCCACATTTCACCTACCCCATAGAGCGATTTTTTAAGAATCTCATCATAGAGAAATCTTATTTCTCCTTCATTTTTAATAATTTCTCTTACAATGTCCAGACATTTCTCATAATCCCCTGATATAAGGTAATTTTGAAATTCAGTTAAATCATATTTTTTATAATTTTCTTCCATTTCATTTCCCCTCCATATTAATTTTAGATTCCAACATTGCATAAGTATCTGTGGCAGCTTTTATCCATCCCTCGTCAAATAAAGCAGGGTTAGTAATCCATTTTTTATATCCTTGCTCAGATTCCTCTGCTCCATTTTTTAAATCAGCAATAGAGCTGCAAATAAGTTTGCCTGTATTTTCAATTTTTTCAGAATTAGAACCATATTTATCAAGTAATGAATTAAAATATGATTGCTTTCACTAATCATATTATCTGAGAAAATTTTTAAAATGTTACCCCTAAGCTCATCAGAAGCTAGAAGTAAAGATTTGTACTTAGTTTCTTTTTCAGGGATAGCTTTAGCCAATTCCAAATAAAGGTATTTCAGCTGAGCCTCCATGGTTATGGTTGGCATTCCAATTTTAGCAAGGTAATTTGCGAGCCATTTAACCTGTTTTACTGCAAGATCAACAGGAAGGTCGGATAAAGTTACCAGCCATGCAGAATCACTCACCGCAAATCTTCTACCTCTTTCCCCGTATCTTTTTTCATAAAAGGGAAACTCCTCCCAGCATTTTATTCCGGCAGAAATAGCACATTTAATTTCAACAGGATTTGTTGAAACAGGATAATTACCTGCTTCAGGATTTAAGGCAGTTATATGATTTCCTAAATATTTCGAATCTACAGGATATAAAGATTCATATATTTTCATCAAATCATAAAATATTTCTTCGGCTCCTGAAGTAATATCATTTTTAGTATTTGGATCTAATAATTCAGAATTAAGGCTATCTGTGAAATTCTTCCAGAACTGTTTAAATTCAATATCAAATACTGAAAAGAACGATAAGTAATCGCCATCTTCCAGGTTTAGTATTTTAGAAAAATGTTTTTTAAAAATAGATCCTCCATTCAGTGAACCATCAAGGGTATAAATAAAACCAATAAGTTTCCATGGTGATTTAATACTGTAAATCATTATTCTGTCAGCAATAGAAAGAGCATTGCTTACAGCAGGAATAATATCCATGACCTCAGAAGCTTTGATTTTTTCCAGATCTTTTAATAATAAAGGAAGCTTAGGAGTATAAGCGCTAAGAAAGTCCTCAAACTGATTTGCCTTAAACCTTTCAAGGTGATGTTCAAGGGTTCCATAGATAATTGCAAAAGCCCTCAGGTGTCCAACAAGACTTTCTTTTTGAACATTATCTTTTAAAAGGTTTTTTATGTAAGGAATTTCATGTGCTTTTTCATGAAGCTCCATAGTTTTTAATTTAATTAACTTATGCAAAGCAAACTGGTTTGAATTTTCCATAACTCTCACATTTTTAATTTACCTTAAAACAATACTTCCATTAAATTAAAACAAAGTTCAATGGTAAACCATTAAAAAAAAGAGAACCTGATATAAGTAAATATACAAAATATTGATCTAAGTAGCATTAAAAAGAATAATGGATGAGCTTTTTGTTGAATTTGAAATTGTAATTAATGGCTTAACCAGTAGTATAAATCTGAATCCCCATCAATATCGCTTGATATCCAATACTTGAGAAAGAGAAAAAAATTAGAAACAAAATACTTTAAAATGAATCATCTTAAAATAATTTCTTCATGAATATCTTTCATTTCATGAAGGAGTACAGTTTTGCCATAAATACCCTTTTCAATAATATCAAGATTTAATATTTTATACAAATCATAATCAGAAGTAGTAATTAAATAATGATTCTCGTCAAATCCCCAGACTCTAATCATATATCCCTTATATTCACCATAAGTTGTCACATAATAAAGGTCCTTATTATATTCTTTTATTTCATTTGAACTTAAAACAATATTGACAACTCCTTCCTTAGTGAACATCAGAGGGTATAAATTATTATTTTCCTTACCATACAAGCCGTTTTTAAGCGGATTAATCCAAAGTATAGCCTTTTTATCTTCGGGCTCAACAGTAATCCATTTATTTCCTTCAAACCTTGCTCTAAGAATTTCATTCCCCATTGGAGTAACTTCATAAATCTCACTTCCCTGATCAGGAATGTAATAATTATCGAAGCAATATTCAGGATAACCACCGTCGCCAAGAGTTGAAGATGTGAAACCCCCTCCTGTATTTGGCCATGAATGTGGATATGTTCCTCCCAGCTCATTACAAAATGGAATATAAAGATGATCTGTAAAACTGCTTGTAAACCTAATCACTGAATATCCGGCACCGTCGGCTAAAAATTTACTTCCTTTATAATCGAGACGTAAACCCCAAAAAATATCTTCCATTGTCGACAAATCTTTAATGTCGGCAGCTGATGAAACAAAACCACCTATTGTACCACCATAAACATTATTCATATAAGTAGCAACATCCTGAAGTGGAATTACCTTTTCAATTATTGTATTTTTATCGGGAACCATAACTGCATTTCTAAGTTCAAGAAGTTTGTTTTTTTCAATATCATTTAAGCTCCATGCAGAATCAGTACTTAGCGATACAAATTCAGAAAAAGATAATCCTGAATTTAAAAGCAGGCTGTTCCTATGTTCTGAAAACCCGTTAAGTTTATTTATTTGAGACTTTGTGTAAACACCTGCAGGCCATTTTATATAATCATCTTCATTATCACAAGAACAAAAAAGGGTAAACGCTGCTACGATAACAGTGACGAGGTGGAAAATTGAATACAATACTCTGTTGTTCATTTGATTGTAAAATTAAAATATTACATCGGAACTTACATAATAATAAAAGGATTTTCAATAAATATTTTTAGAGTCACTTCAGAGTTTTTTATTTAATTTCATAAAAATGCATATATTAAACATACTCCAACTTGTTATTTTTCAATCATTTTAATATATTTGACATACAACAACCTAAATAAAAAAACCATGAATCACAACCTCACTGTTTCCGGATATCTTGTACAAAGATTACAAGAAATTGGGATTAAACATCTCTTTGGAGTTCCCGGAGATTATGTACTTGATTTTCTTGACGAAGTGATTGCCAGTCCAATAAGATGGGTAGGTAATTGCAATGAGCTTAATGCAGGATATGCTGCCGACGGTTATGCCAGGATTATTGGAGCAGGTGCAGCAGTAGTGACATACGGAGTTGGTGGCCTTAGTATCATTAATGCAGTGGCCGGAGCTTTTGCTGAACAAGTACCATTGATAGTGATCAGCGGTGCACCTGCAACCCGAAGAAGAGAATCAGGAGCAATGGTTCATCATTTAATTTCTAACTATTATCTTCAGTTAGACATATATAAGAAAGTTACTATTGACTCGGCAATCTTAACAGATCCGAATACTGCTCCTGATGAAATAGACAGGGTTCTGCTTAACTGTATAACTAAAAAATTACCTGTATATCTTGAATTACCTGCAGACATTGCTGTATCACCATGCAGGGAACCGGGAATATTTAATAAAGAAATGTCTTTAAAATCTAATCCTGACAGTTTAAGAGAATGCATAAATGAAATAGCGAACAGGTTTAATAATGCAAAGAATCCATTAATTCTTGCAGGCGTAGAATTACAACGTTTCTGTTTAGGGAAGGAAACTTTGAATCTTGTTGAAACAACAGAAATTCCTTTCTCAACAATGCTTATCAGCAAATCAATTTTACCTGAGCTTCATCCTCAATTTGTTGGAATTTATCAGGGAGCATGGAGTAAAGATGCTGTACGTAAACAAGTTGAAGAATCAGATTGTCTTTTATCTTTGGGGGTATGGATTACTGACCTTGACACAGGAATGTTCAGTATAAATCTTGATAACAGAAATGTAATTTCAGCAGGAAGCGGAAATGTAAAAATAGGAAATCATTTTTATCAGCAGATTCAATTGGCAGACTTAATCAAAGGGCTGACAACAGCAATAAAACCCAGGAGTTACATAACCTCACATCCTTCAGAAAGTATAAAGCCCAAGAAAGCTTTTACCCCTGAAAAATCGAAAACACTCACTGCTTCCAGGATGTATGAATGTATAAACTTCTACCTCAATGATCAGATAATTCTGCTTTCTGAACCCGGAGATTCATTTTGTGCTGCCCCTGAATTTAACATCGAAGAAGCAGATAATTTCATTGTTCAAAGCTATTACTGCTCAATAGGCTTTTGCACCCCTGCATCATTGGGAGTATCACTGGCAAGTAATGGCAAACGTCCTTTTATCCTTACCGGAGACGGAGCGTTTCAAATGACTGCACAGGAAGTTTCAACTTTAATAAGAGAGAAGTGCCCGGCAATACTGTTTATAGTCAACAATGACGGCTATCTTATTGAAAGAGTATTACATCAGGATGGCATGTATAATGACATACAAATGTGGAATTACTCTCAGCTAGCTGAGTTGTTCGGAGGTGAAGGATTTGTTACCGGATTAAAGGTGACAAACGAAGAAGATATGAATAACGCTATGAAAGTTGCAATAAATTCAGTTGACAAATTTGTTGTTATTGATGCGCATCTTGTAAACAGAGACTGCTCAGCAGGTCTTAAAAGACTAGGGGATGCTATTAAAAATTCAAAATGAAGCATAAACCGGAAAGAGTTTTCATTGCCGGGGGAACAGGATTTCTTGGCTATTATTCTGCACTGCAATTTTTAAAAAAAGGGTGCCTGGTGTCATCTATAGCCTTGCCAAATGAAATAGAAACAGATTCGTGGTTTCCAAAAGAAATTGATTTGTCATTTGGTGATCTTTTTAAAATGTCTGAACAAGAAATTACGGAATTAATAAAAGATAAAAATCCAGACACTTTTGTTTACTGTTTGGGACCCGACGACAGAATAACACCATCGTACCCTGCTTATGAGTTTTTTAGATTAAGATTAGTTGATTATTGTGTGAAAATTTGCAGGTCAGCAAAAAACGCAGGAATCAAAAGGTGCATTGTTCTCAATTCATACTTCGCTTATTTTGACAGAATACAAAATGGCTTGTTATCTAAACGTCATCCTTATATCCGCAGTCGGATTGAACAAGCTTTAGCAGTGACAGAGTTAGGAGAAGAAGGAACATTTGATGTAATGATTCTGGAATTACCTTACATATTTGGATCAATGCCCGGCAGGCTGCCTATATGGAAAAGTGTTTTCATAGACAGATTTAAAAAATTACCTGCTATATTCTTTCCGGACGGCGGAACAGCTGCTATACATGTTACAGGAGTGGCTGAAGCTGTATTTGCTGCAGCATGTAATGGCGATAACGGGAAAAGATACCCCGTTAATTCAATCAATATTAAGTATAGAAAAATGATTGGTTATATGTTCTCATTTTCAGGCATAAAAAAGAAATTCATTAATTTACCCGGTTGGGCAGGATATATATCCGGCATTTTTGTTAATCTAAAATACAGAATCAAAGGGCTTCAAAGCGGATTGGAAATTTCTGATCTTATGCTTAATATTTTACCGAAGGACTTTTTCATTGATCCTGCTAAAACAATGAAAGAGCTTAATTATGAAGAGTTTGAATTTAATGGAGGAGATAACGTAATATCCGGAATAAGAGAAGCAATGGATAAATGCTGAATAAAACAAAGAAAAAGTGAGGTTATGCATTACAATTTCGTAAATTTAATCTCCATGACCTAAATAATTAAATTTAACCGGTTCATACTTATGAGAAACTTTGAAGCTGAGATAATATCTCTGATAACTAAGCTATCAGAGATAAAGGATAACGCCACAATAACTCAATCATTCCTCGATGGAATAACAAAAGTATTCCCTTCAGCTAAATTCAAATTAATGACAACATCAGAAGTAGGGGAAGATAAATATGACCAAATCAGTACAAATTCAAATACTCCATTGCTAATTTCCTTTGAACCTAAATTCAAGGAAAATGAAAATGAATATCAGAGCTTTATGAACTCTGTCAAACTGATTTCAAATATCATTAAGAAAAATGAATTAGAAATATTGCTGCTCAATCAGAAGTCGCATCTTCAGCATCTTGTTGATGAACAAACAAATCACTTGATTCAAAAACAGGATGAATTGAATGAAATGAATGAAGAGTATTCTGTATTGAATGAAGAATTGATAACAACTAATAAATCACTTTTCAAGTTAAATGACTTGCTTCAATCGCAAATAAATGAAAGGAAACAAGCTGAAGAAAAGTTATCAGAACAAGAAAGTCAATTCCGAAAGATATATGAAGAAGGTCCATTAGGGATGGCTTTTGCAGATAAGGATGGCCGGATAATTATGGCTAACAATACTTTCTGTCAGATAATTGGGTATTCAGAAAAAGAATTGAAAAAATTTACATTTAAAGATATAACTCATAGTGACCACATTGCTCAAGATATTGAAAATACTCAGAAACTTTTAAGAAGGGAAATACCATATTACAAAACTGAAAAGAGATATATACGAAAAGATGAAAGTGTAATTTGGGGTTATATAACACTAACTGCAATATTCAATGAAACAGGTAATTTCATGTATTTTCTGGCAATGATAGAAGATATAACCGAACGTATTGATGCTCAAGAATTATTAAAAGAATCAGAATATTTGTTTTCCAATATTTTTTATAAAAGTCCGGTATCAATAACTATAACATCAAAGGAAGGAAGCAAAATAATTGATACTAACGATGTTTTTCTTCATGATCTTGAATATACACGGGAAGAAGTAATAGGAAGATCAATAATCGAGTTAGGTATATATTATGACATAAGAATCAGAGAAAGGCTAATACAATTATTGATAGAAAAAGGACATGTTCAAAATGTTGAATGCCCTTTCATTACCAAAACCGGTAAAATAATGTTGGGACTTGTATCAATGTCGATGATAAAATATAAGGGGAAGCCCCACCAATTAACAAGTGTTATTGATATTACAGAAAGAAAGCAAGCAGAAATAAAATTACGGGAAAGTGAAAGATTTTTAAATGAATCTCAACGAGTGTCAGCAATAGGAAGTTACACCCTTGACATTAAAAAGAGGCATTGGGCCGGCTCAAAATATCTTTTGGAAATGTTTGGAGTTGATGAGAATTATGATTGCACTATTGATGAATGGGTATCATTATTACATCCGGAAGATAAAGATATAATGTACAACTACCTTACTAATGATATTTTTAAAAAGAAAGGTTTCTTTGACAAAGAATACAGGATAATCAAAAGAGATACAGGAGAAGAAATTTGGGTACATGGTTTTGGGGAATTGGAAATTGACAGGGATGGCAATCCGGTTAAAATGATTGGAACTATCCAGGACATATCTGAGCGTAAGAAAGCTTATGATATGCTGCAAAAACTTTCACGCGCTATTGAGCAAAGTCCAAATTCAGTAATAATAACTGACAAAGATGGCAATATTGAGTATGCTAACTTTGCAACTTATAGAATGACAGGATACAATAATGAGGAATTATTAGGAAAAAACCTTAACACTATCAGTGCTGGAAAAAAGTCAAGCAAAGAATATTCCAAAGTATGGAAAACAATAAACTCTGGAAATATTTGGCATGGAGAATTTAATTCCAGAATGAAAAACGGAACAAAATTCTGGGAATATCTGACCATTTCACCCATTATCAACAGTAATGGAAAAATAACAAACTTCCTGACAATAGGTGAAGACATAACAGAGAAGAAAAAACTAACTGAGGAATTGATTAAGGCCAAAGAAAAGGCTGAAGAATCAGACAGATTGAAATCTTCTTTTTTAGCAAATATGAGTCACGAGATACGCACACCTATGAATTCAATAATGGGATTTGCAAGTCTCTTGCCAGAAGAAGAATCCAAAGAAACATTGTCTCAATACGCACAGATTATATTACAAAACTCAGAACAGCTAGTAAGTATTATTGATGGAATTGTCATGTATTCAAAGCTTCAGACAAGAATGTTTGCGTATCATCCTTCAAGCTTCATAATAAATAAACTTTTTAAAGATATTCAGCAATCTTTCAGTCTGCCTGAATATAACCAAAATGTAGATTTGATAATAGAACAGAATTTATCAGAAGATGAAATGATAAAAACTGACTACGATAAGATAAGACAAATATTTACAAACCTGATATCCAATGCATTCAAATATACCGAATCTGGCAAGATAACATTTGGATGCAAAACTAATGACAAAACAATTGAGTTTTTTGTTAATGATACAGGTATAGGTATACCTGAGAAAGAAAAGACACTCATTTTTGAGCGTTTTTACCGGGGAAGTAATGTTAATGAATCAAAGACAAGAGGCACCGGATTAGGCTTAAGTATAGTCAAAGAACTTGTAGATTTACTTGGAGGTAAGATCTGGGTTGAAAGCATATTAGGTAAAGGCACATCCTTTTATTTTATTATTCCAAGAGAGCTGTAATATTTCAAGCAACCTCCTAATTTCACATATATTAGGGATATTTTTAGACAAAAAATCAGGCAGTGATAATAAAAAATAAAAGCTGCCCATTTACTTTTGAACAGCTTTTTTTATGCGAAAATTGAAATGTTTTATTTTTCTCAACCGAAATATTTCAATGCTAATAAAGTAATGTCATCTGATTGTTCGGCACCATTAGCAAAGCTATTAACATCGCTTTCAATTCCCTTTACAATATTTTCAACAGAAAGTGGCTGGATACTCTTTAAAAGGTTTTCAAGCCTGAATTCCTCGTATTCTTCACCTTCTTTGTTAAATGCTTCAGTAACTCCATCTGTATAAAGAATAATACAATCATTAGGATTCAACTGTAGCTTTCTGGATTGAAACTGCACATTATCAAAGCATCCAAGTATAATATCTCCCGTAGATTCTACTTTTTCAAGAGTATTATCATTTCTTATTATATAAGGAGGGTTATGGCCGGCATTCGCATATTCAAGCATCCCGGTTTTCATATTAAGAATGCCATAAAAAACAGTAACGAACATTGAAGAAACACTTTCATTACAAAGCAGGTTATTGACATATTGCATACATTCGCCTGCTGACATTCCTTTTAGTCCGGTAGCTCTTATAAGAGTCCGGCTTACAGCCATAAAAATTGCAGCCGGAATTCCTTTCCCTGAAACATCACCAATAACAAATCCAAGACTATCGTTGTTAATCATGAAGAAATCATAGAAATCGCCTCCAACTTCCTTAGCTGCAGTCATAGATGCATAAATATCGAAATCGGTTATGTTTGGAAATGGAGGAAATATTTTAGGAAGAATACCTAGTTGAATTTCCCGGGCAATATTAAGATCGTGTCTTATTGAAACCAGCTGATCATGTTCCTTCATTGAATTTCGCTGAAGGATTATTTCTTCCATAGTCTTGTTGATAGTTATTTCAAGATCTTCGAAATTGATTGGCTTGGTAAGAAAGTCAAATGCTCCTCTGTTCATTGCAGTACGGATATTTTCCATATCGCCATAAGCAGAAACTACTACAGTTTTCAAAGAAGGGTTTTTCAGTTCTTTTAGCTTTAATAAAAGGGTAAGACCGTCCATTTCGGGCATATTAATATCAGAAAGGATTATTCCGATATTAGGATGCTCAATAAGTTTAGACAGGGCTTCCAGCCCGTTGTGGGCGAAAACAAAATCATATTCTTCATTTCTGATTTGGCGACGAAATTTCTGCCGGATTAATGGTTCAAGATCAACTTCATCATCTACAACCATTATCTTAATCCTGTCTTCAATATCCATACTCATAGTACAAATTTTATAGTCAATATAAATAATAATTCTATACCTATTTCAAGTTTTTTGGAATAATAATTATAAATTCAGCAAATTCACCTATTTGTGATTCAACTTTCATTTCTCCCTTATGTTCCTGGACAACAATATCGAAACTAAGAGACAGCCCTAATCCTGTTCCTTGTCCGGCTGGTTTAGTAGTAAAGAAAGGATTAAAGACCTTATCAAGAACTTCCTGAGGTATACCTGTGCCATTATCCCATATTCTTATTTCAACTTTATCATTTAGATTTTTAGTTGAAATTTTAAGAATAGGGAAATATGCATCTTTAAGTTCTTTCTTTTTCTGATTGGTTGCATAACATGCGTTATTTATGATATTTAGAAAAACTCTGCTTATATCTTGAGGGACAACATTAATCAATCCGATTTCAGTATCATAATCAGTTTCAATTTTAAGATTAAACGTATTATCCTGAGCCCTCATTCCATGATATCCGAGATTTACATATTCCGCAAGAACAGCATTAATATCTGTTGGTTGAATATCACCGGCTTTACCTCTTGAATGGAGGAGCATGCCTTTAACAATACTATCAGCACGTTTACCGTGTTCATTAATTTTCTTAGCATTTGAGCTTATATCGCCAATTATTTCATCGAGGTAGTCTATGTCATTTTGAGCTAAAACACCTGAAAATTTATCAATTTCCTCTTTCAATTCTTTTGTAAGATCCACAGTCAATTCTGCAAAATTGTTTACGAAGTTGAGAGGATTCTTGATTTCGTGAGCTATACCGGCAGTAAGTTGACCGAGAGAAGCCATTTTTTCAGCTTGAACCAATTGAGCCTGCGCCTCTTTTAATTCATTATTAGCTCTTGTAATCTTTTCATATGACATTGCGTTCTCCAAAGCAATAGCGACATAATTGGCAAGGTTGCTGAACATATCGAGCTGGTATTGAGTATATGCATTCCTTTGGAAACTTTGAACGGAAATTACTCCCAGAATTCTGTTTTCAATCATCAAAGGAACATAAATAAGAGAATTGACTGTTTCCCCGGCTTTAGGTTTTGAACGAGTTGAAACATATTTAGAGTACTCTTCTTCAACATTATTCATAAAAACAGTACTTTTATTTTCAACGCACCATACTGCGAATCTGTTTTTATCTTCCATTGAAATTTCGAAAGGTGGCAGTTTTTCACCTTTTTCTATTGAAAGTTTACATTCGAGTTTGTTTTCTTTCTGATTATAAATCATAATCAAGAAAGAATTTGCATCCATTAACGTGTTTGCATTTTCATAAACAATATCCTGGATGTGTTCAATATTAAGAGTTGAAGTTATTTTCTTTCCAATAAAATTCAATGTCTTAACATTTTCAAAAGCAACATCAAGTTCAAGGTTCTTTTGTTTCAGTTCTGAAGTACGTTCATCCACTTTCTGTTCGAGAGTTCTGTTATATTCTTCAAGAACCATGTGAGACAACTTCAATTGCTCAGTAGTGTCCATTAAATCATTGATGGTAGAGGCGAGAGTATTTTGCATTGAAATAAAAGCTTCATTAAGGCTTCCAATTTCGTCATTAGATTTAATTTCGGGCAATTTTATATTGAAATCACCCTGTGCAAAATTCCCGGCAGCATTTGTAAGTGTTCTTAAAGGGCTGGTAATTGAGCGGGAAATAAAAATAATAACAGAAAGAATTATCAGAAGGCCAATCAAACACATGGCGATCAGGTTTAAAACTAAATTATTTACATCAGCCATAAATTCATCAACGGGGAATACAATTCCAATAGACCATCCGTTGATTGGTACAGGTGCATAAGCAATCCAGCTTAGTTTACCGGTTCTTAGATTTCTGTATTCAAATTCAGCAAAACTGGTTTGCTGGCGTACCATATTTCTTCCTATTGTCCTAAGCATTGAAGATTCCTGGCTATCAGCAATACTAAATATTGACTCATTCATAATAACATCTTTATTTGGATGAGTAATAATAGTACCGTTTGATGAAATCATAAATCCGTATCCGCTTTTATTTACCTTAATTGAATTCATATACTCCTGAAGCCAATCAAGAGAAATGTCTGCTGTAAGAATTGCAATAAATTTCTCTTCTCCGTTGATTGTTTTATAAATAGGGACTGAAAACGTCGACATCAAAGCTTCTCCTGCTCCTTCATCATAATATGGTTCACTCCACAAAGGTCTGTCCAATTCTTTAGGAACCTGATACCAGTCCATAGAGAAATAGTCATAATGGTCATCTCCAATATATTTAAATTTGATTTCCCCGTCATGCTTATAAAAATATGGAGAGAAATATTTCTTATCCTTTTCAAAATAATATGGTTCGAAAGCAAGAGCTGCTCCGTATATTTCAGAATTATTTGAGACAATAAGCTTCAAAATGCCTATAAGTTGTTCTTTAGAAAAGTCGGATCCTTCAATAACCTTTGAAAAATTAAGTGGAACTCTTTGAACTGAACTTAATACTTTCTCGATTCTAAGGACAGCAGAATTTGTTAGACCTTCAGCATTAGTTATCAGGTTTTTTTGAACAATCCTTTTAGAAATATTATAGTTGTATACGAATATCAGAAAGAAAATAATAGCAATACATGAAAATATATATAAAACCATCTTATATGCCAATCCCCTTTTGACTTTTATTTTATTTACATTCTTCATATCTAGTAATTACTTTTAAGGTTTATTTTATAAGTGGTTGATAAAACTCATTAAAATCAGGTATTTCATTAATAATATTATCTCCCTTCAATACTTTCCCGACCAATTGATAATCTTTTTCTTGAAGAATATTGTTGAATTCTGTTTTACCTTCAGGAAGATATAAATCTTTGTAACGATCTAGAGTCCACTCCATGTGAATCTTGTTAACCGGAAGGTTATAATCCTTTGCAATTTTTACTACAATATCAAGAGTTTCCTGTTTGTGATTGAAGGCATATCTCCAACCATCCAGGGTTGCATTAATAAAATCAATGCAAACATCTGGTTCTTTTTTTGCTAAATCGGAAAGACAATAAATTCCATCTTCCAGAAAGTTCATCCCATAGTCTGCAAAGAAAAATGTGTTTAGTTCATCGGGGTTATAACCGGAATTTAAAATCGAATGATACTCATCAAACCAGTTTGCATTGGTAATTTCAACAGCATCCATAAGAAATAATGTATTTGTACTTCCAATGGGAACAATTTCAACATCAACGTTAAATTTATTAAATAATGCTTTAGGTTGCATTTCATATCCATTCCAGATACCTGCCCTTTTACCATTCATTTTTTCAATAGAATCGATACCACTTTTCTTTTTAGTAATAAGCATCAGAGAAGAGCGTGAAGAGGGCTGTGCAATATTTACAATATCTACCCCACAGGCTTTTAATTGGATTGCATTTGCCAGCCAAAGGGCAGCAAAATCAGCTTCACCTTTAGCAATTAAATCAATGGAAGTAATAAATGGTTTGTATTGAATTATATTGACCTTTAAGTTGTATTTCTCATATATCCCTTTTTTTAAAGCTACATAATAGCCCGCGAACTGAGCAGGCGAAACCCAATATGGTAAAAAAGTAACTTCTCTGATTCTATCTCTGGAACTGGAGTTATTAATTAAAAAATCTTTCTTGTTGCTGTCAGAGGATTTATTGTCAATACTACAGCTTAAAAAAAATATTAAAAATCCTAAAACTGACAGCAAATAAAGGGAAGTATTTAATTGGTCTTTATTCATATAGATTCTAACGAATTAAATGCTTTGAAAGGGTTATAGAATTAGAATTAAAATTACGATAGTAAATTTAAGGAATTAAAGCATTTTACAAAATTAAAATATATTGAATTGCCAAAATAATTGCTAAAAAAGCTACTGATATTCAAATCAATTTATCTTCTCATGAAGTATTCTCCAGTATAAATCAAGATCAATATTTCCACCAGAAATAATAATGCCTACTTTTTTACTTTTTACTTCAACCTTTTCTTCTAAAATAGCTGCCAGAGGTACAGCAGAAGAAGGTTCTGCGATTATTTTCATTCTTTCCCATATCAATTTCATGGCAGCCAAAATGCCCTCTTCAGAAACTGTAACAACGCTGTCTACATTTCTTTTTATAATTGAGAAAGTTAAAGTACCTAAGGATGTTAGCAAACCATCAGCTATTGTTTTGGGATTAATGGAAGGTTGAATCTCATTTGAGTAAAATGATCTGAAAGCATCATCAGCTCCCTGTGGCTCACAAGCTATAACCTTAGTGCCGGGCGATACAGACTTTACAGAAATTGAAGTTCCAGACAATAATCCTCCTCCTCCAACCGGACAAAGGACATAGTCAAGATCATTAATTTCCTCAAGAAATTCTTTAGCAGAAGTACCTTGTCCTGCAATTACGTTGAAATTGTTGTAAGGATGTATTTCTATTGCGCCTTTTTCATTAATTATCTCCTTCAGGGTTTTCTCTCTGGCCTCAAGTGTAGGTTCACAAAAAGTTATTTCAGCACCATATCCTTTTACTGCTTTTTTCTTAATATCTGGCGCATTTTCAGGCATGACAACATAAGAAGGTATCCCTCTAACTGAAGCAGCTAAAGCCAGTGCTGCAGCATGATTACCGGAAGAATGGGTAGCAACTCCTTTAATTGCATCAGAATCATTTAAAGAAAACACAGCATTTGAGGCACCTCTGAATTTAAAAGCACCTACTTTTTGAAAGTTTTCACATTTGAAGAATAAATTACATGAAAGGATTTTATTTAAACTACTTGAGGATAAAACAGGGGTACAATGAATTAAATTTCTAATTCTCTCAGAAGCTATAAGAACGTCCGAATAATCAGGAATTTTCATTAAGAATATTTTTAAAAGTAAAAATAAAGATTCTATAAAACATCAATAATTTGAGAATCTTATCATAGCTTCTGAAATCATAGGCAAAACTGAATTTTCATGAGCTACATTATCAATTGCATTTATTTTAATTCTTTCAGTTGGATATTCTTTTCTGAACTTAATATAAGTTTCAAGAGTCAATTGACCGGGAGCCCAAATATCATTTTTTCCATAATGTAAAGTAACATCTGACTTAAGGTTCCAAACGGGAATGGAGTTTTTCTCTAAAATCTGATATAGCTGAGCATATTGCAATTCATTGTTGAAAATAAGAGTATCCTCAAAATCATCGTTAAAAAGTTCACCTACATGATACGTCCCAAAAGACGAATTTATTTGTTCACTGGTTTTAGTCCCATCAATTATACCTTGTATTGAAGGTGCAAACGCATCGCTAAAGACCAACGAATAATCAATATTCAGATTTTCAAACTTAGAAAATGCCTCTAACATATAAACAATAAACAATGGTTGCTCATATCGGGGTTGTTGAACCATCCAGTTTTGAAAATCTACTAAATTGTAAATTCCGCCACAGCATGCAGTAGCAGCTACAGTTAAGTCGCTGTATTTGGAATTGTTTTCAATGGAATGAAGAGTTGCAAGAGTAAGATTTGCACCTTCGGAGTGACCAACCAGAAAGAGATTATCATTATATTTACAAAACTTTTCAGAAATAACAAATTCCTTAGCAGCTTTAATCATGTCAATAATAGTAACCACATTAGCGTCTTTCATCATAAACGGATGAAAGGTATCACTGGTAGCTCCAAAACCAACATAATCAGGAATTACTACTATCATACCTGTAGAAGCCAGATATGTAAGTTCTGAAACAGGAGTCTTGTAAATATTAGAAGTAGGAGCATCTTCATTACGGGTTAATACTCCATGCTGGAAACTCATTATTGGAAATTCTTCATTATTTTCCAATGGAACAGGAATAGCAATAAGACCTGATGCTTCTATTGTCTTTCCATTAAAGTTTGTTTTATATTTTAATGTATAAATCTTAACTTCATATGTAGCACGCTCGGCCTGTTGATTCAAACCGGAAGTAGTTAAAAGCTGTTTTACATAGTCAGGTGTATATGGAGTTGTTAACACAGTTTCTGTGAAACTGCTGAGTACAACAGGTGTTATTTCCGGGAAATCCTCTCCACAACTTGTAAATAGTAAAGAAACCGATACTATTAATATTGAAAAAAACCTTCTCTTCATTTTGTAAATAATTTTCTCTAAACCTTCCCTAAATTACTAATAACTCATTAAATATCAAAAGCTTTTTATAAAATATCAAACTGTTCCTTAATATTTGTTTCCTTTCAGAATTGAATCAATTTCAAGAATTTCCTCATTTGAAAAAAGTCTGAATTCCAAAGCTCCAATATTATCCTCAAGCTGTTTTACTGAACTGGCGCCAACCAGAACTGAAGTAACACGATAGTCTTTTAAAATCCAGGCCAAGGCCATTTGTGCTAGGGATTGACCTCTGTTTTCAGCAATCAGATTCAACGATTTTACCTTATTAATAGCAGAGTTTACTTCATTCGGCTTTAAAAAACCCCATGATTTTGAAGCCCTTGAATTTTCAGGAATTCCATTAAGATATTTGTCAGTAAGAAGGCCTTGAGCTAACGGCGAGAAAGCTATAATACCAATTCCACTTTCTTCTGCAACATCAAGAAGTTGATCTTCAACCCACCTTTCAAACATTGAATATTTAACCTGATTTATTATGCATGGTGTTCCAAGCTTTTTCAGTATCTCAACAGCTTCCAAAGTTTCTTCAGCAGAATAATTTGAAATTCCAACATAAAGAGCTTTCCCTTGCCTGACAACATGGTCAAGAGCCATCATTGTTTCTTCAAGAGGAGTTGCAGGATCAGGTCGGTGATGATAAAAAATATCAACGTAGTCCAATCCCATACGCTTAAGGCTCTGATCAAGACTTGCTATTAGATACTTTCTGGATCCCCATTCACCATAAGGACCATCCCACATCCAATATCCTGCTTTAGTAGAAATTATCATCTCATCCCGATATTGCTTAAAATCAAGCTTCATTGCTTTTCCAAAGTTTTCTTCAGCAGAGCCCGGGGGAGGGCCATAATTATTAGCAAGGTCGAAATGGGTTATTCCTGAATCAAAAGCAGCCCTGAGTATTTCTCTCCCATTTTCAAATGAATCGACATCTCCGAAATTATGCCATAATCCAAGTGAAATTAAAGGCAATTTCAGCCCGGAATCGCCACATCGTTTATATTCAATTTTCTTATATCTTTTAGGACAAGGAGTAAAAGTATCCATACATTAAATTTTAAAAATTTAAATAATCAATTATTCATTTGAAGTATGATAATGTAAAAGTTTAATATTTATAAAACAATTATCAATTATATTTGTGAATATGACTATTGATATTTTAGTCTATAAATATATCTTTTTTTTTAATTCTCAGAACTTCAAATTTCTTTTCATATGTCAAAAGTAGATTTCAAACCCGGAAACATGTTATATCCAATTCCTGCAGTTATGGTGAGTTGTGGTTCAACGCCTGAAGAATATAATATTATAACAATAGCATGGACAGGCACCATATGCAGCGAGCCTCCAATGTGTTACATTTCAGTCCGCCCGGGTCGGCATTCTTATAATATCATCAAAAAAAATATGGAGTTTGTCATAAATCTAACAACTGAAGATCTAGCTTGGGAAACTGACTGGTGTGGTTGTCAGAGCGGAAGAAAATACAACAAATGGGAAAAAGCTAATTTAACTCCTGAAAAAGCAAAAATTGTAAATGCACCAATAATAAAAGAATCACCTGTAAACATTGAATGTAAGGTCAAAGAAATAATTAGCCTCGGCACCCATGATATGTTTATATCAGAAGTTGTAAATATCAATGTAGATGAAAATCTAATTGAAAAGGAAACCGGTAAATTCGATCTCGCGTCAGTTAATCCTCTTGTATACAACCATGGAAAATATTTCAGATTAGGAAAAAAGATTGGGAAATTTGGTTGGACTGTTGAGAAGAAACCTAAAAAAAAATAACCTCTTAAATCGTTATCATGAAATTTTTTTCTGCAGTAATCATTTTTTGCTTTTCCCCTTTTTTAATATTTGCGAGTATGAATAATAAGCAAAATCCACTTTTAATGCCGTTTGATACGCCCCATCAGACAGCTCCGTTTGATAAAATCAAACCCGAACATTTTGAACCAGCCTTTAACGTGAAAATTGCAGAATCACAGAAAAAGTTAAAAAAATTACTGGCATCTAAAGAGAACCCTACATTTCAAAATACAATAATTCCTTTGGAATTAGCATCTAATGAATTATCTGGATTAGGATCTATCCTTTTTAATTTAAATTCAGCAGAAACAAATACTGAACTTCAGGCTGTTACTCAGAAGATTTCTCCCAAGCTTACAAGTTTTTTAGGAAAGGTAATGCTCAATAAAAAGTTATTTGAAAAAGTTCAGAAAATATATGATAACAGATTCAACTCAGGATTGACTCAAGAAGAAATAAGATTAGTTGAAATAACTTATGACGAGATGAAAAGAAATGGTGCTGCTTTAAATACTGCAAAAAAAATCCAGCTCATTTTAATCCAAATGAAATTATCAAAACTAAACCTGAAGTTTAAGGAAAATGTTTTAAATGAAACAAATAGTTACACTTTGCATATCTCTGATAAATCAGATCTTTCAGGATTACCTGAATCAATTATTGAATCGGCAGCGATGAATGCAAAGATAAAAAAGGTTGAAGGTTGGATTTTCACTTTACAAGCTCCCAGTTATACTCCTTTCATGAAATATTCAGATACCAGAATTTTAAGAGAAAAAATGTATAATGCTTATAACTCCAGATGCAACCATGATAATAATCGAAATAACAATAGATTAATTAATGAAATAGTAAATCTAAGGTTAAAATATGCTAATATTCTGGGATTTGAAAACTATTCTCAATATGCTCTTAGGGATAGAATGGCTAAGAAACCTGAGAATGTCCTAGATTTTCTTAACAAAATTCATATAGCTTCAAAGTCTTATGCGATAAAAGAAATTGAAGAAATTAAATCATTTGCTGCTAAGGAAGGATTCAAAGATGAATTTATGCCATGGGACTTCAGCTATTATAGCGAGAAACTTAAAAATGAAAAGTTTGGTTTCGAAGAAGAAATGTTAAAACCTTATTTTAAACTGGAGAATGTAATCTCAGGCATCTTTAATCTTGCTTCAACTTTATATGGAATAAACTTTGTAGAAGTCAATAATATCCCTGTATATCATAAAGATGTTAAAACATATGAAGTATTTGATGAAAATGGTAAATTCTTATCAATTTTATATACTGACCTTCATCCCAGGGAAAGTAAACAAGGGGGAGCCTGGATGACAGATTACAGATCTCAGTCCAATATTTACGGGAAAATGATTAGACCACACATTTCCCTTTGTTGCAATTTCCCAAAACCAACAGAAAGTAAACCTTCACTTCTTACATTTAATGATGTTAATACCTTCCTTCATGAATTTGGTCATGCTTTACATGGAATGTTTGCTAATACAGTATACCCATCTTTATCTGGAACTAACGTATACAGAGATTTTGTTGAATTGCCTTCTCAAATAATGGAAAACTGGGCAACTGAAAACGATTGGCTAAAAACTTTTGCATTCCACTATGAAAATGGTGAATTAATGCCAGAGAATCTCATACAAAAATTAATAAATGCAAGAAATTTTCAATCAGGATACTTTTCTGAACGTCAACTAACCTTTGGTTTTCTCGATATGGCATGGCATTCATTGAAAAACCCTTTTAATGAAGAAATAAGTGAATTCGAAATGACTAACATTAAACAAACACAATATTTGCCAATAGTTGAAGGTAATACAATAAGTAATGCGTTCTCTCATATTTTTGCCGGTGGTTATGCTGCAGGCTATTATGGATATAAATGGGCAGAAGTTCTAGATGCAGATGCTTTCTCTCTATTTATCGAAAAAGGAATATTTAATAAGGATATAGCTAAAGAATTCAGAAATAATATACTTGAAAAAGGAGGAACTAAAGATCCTATGGAATTATATATTGATTTTAGAGGAAAAGAACCATCCGTAGATGCCTTACTAATAAGGAGTGGGCTAAATTGATTTAATCATTTACGATTATCTTCAATTGCATTCATAACGCAACGAAATCCAATAAAACTTTTTGATGAATCCTGGTATTCATAATCCCTTGTTGATACTTGAATATAGTAAGAAACATCTTTCCATGAACCTCCTCTTATTACTTTTCTTTTTAAAGCCGGAGGATCATTGTCCCTGGTATTATATTGATATTCAGGATTCATATCATGCATAATATCATATCCTGCAATGTCATAAGCAGTACTAGTCCAT
>JAGODU010000163.1 GCA_017998095.1 Prolixibacteraceae bacterium
AATAGCTTTGATTTCTTCAGAAAATATTGACTATCATACCGATAATATAATTGATGCTGAAGGTTTGCTGTTAATTCCGGGTGTTATTGATGACCAGGTACATTTCCGCGAACCGGGACTTATTCATAAAGGGGATATTTATTCAGAATCAAAATCCGGTATTGCAGGTGGCGTAACTTCCTTTATGGAAATGCCTAATACTGTTCCTCAAACAGTTACTGTTGAATTGCTTGAAGAAAAATATAAGAGGGCTTCTGATGTTTCCCTTGCCAACTTCTCTTTTTATATTGGAGCTACAAATAATAATCTGGATGAAGTTCTTAAAACAAACCCATCTGAAGTGTGCGGAATAAAATGCTTTATGGGTTCTTCTACGGGCAATATGCTCGTTGAAGGCACAGGTCTTGAAGATCTTTTTAAAAATGCCCATATGCTGGTTGCTACTCATAATGAAGAAGAAGCTATTATTAAAGCTAATATTGAAATATTTAAAAACAGATTTGGTGAAAACGTTCCGGTAAAATATCATGCTGAAATCAGAAGCGCAGAAGCTTGTTTTGAATCAAGCAGAAAAGCTGTTGAACTTGCTGTGAAATATGGCACCCGACTTCATATCCTTCATCTTTCAACAGAAAAGGAAATGGATTTGTTTTCCAATGACGATGTTTCCGTGAAAAAGATTACTAATGAGGTTTGTGTACATCACCTCTGGTTTGATGAGGGCGATTATGATAAATATGGCAGTAAAATCAAATGGAATCCTTCAATTAAAAAAGCATCAGACAGAGATGCTCTGAGAGAAGCTGTTAAAACCGGAAAGATAGATATTGTAGCTACCGACCATGCCCCTCATACTCTGGAAGAAAAAAACAATACTTACTTCAAATCTCCTTCCGGAGGCCCCCTTCTTCAACACTCGCTTCAGGCTATGCTTGAAATGGCTTCCAATGGAATATTTACTTATGAGAAGGTAATTGAAAAAATGTGTCATCTCCCTGCTGTATTATTTTCTATACCTGACCGAGGTTTTATACGACAAGGATATAAGGCCGACCTTGTTCTGGTTGATCCTGATTCACATTTTGAAGTCACTTCCAAAAATATATTGTATAAATGCGGATGGTCACCTTTCGAAGGTCAGGTTTTTAAACATTCAGTAAAAAAGACCTGGGTAAACGGAAATCTGGTTTATGACAATGGTATATTCAATGAAGCAGTAAAAGGTCAAAGACTTCGTTTCAATAGATAAATAAAGCAAAGCTAAAAAATCGTAGTTTGTAACAAAGCGTGGCAATCTGCTGTTATAAGGGTCATTGCGAGCGTAGCGCGGCAATCTGTTGTTTCAAGGGGTCATTGCGAGCGTAGCGCGGCAATCTGTTGTTTCAAGGGGTCATTGCGAGCGTAGCGCGGCAATCTGTCCATTAGAAGAACAGATTGCTTCACTTCGTTCGCAATGACGGTAGTTCAAAGTTCGCAACAATCTATTATCCAACAGATTGCTTCGTCGTACCTCCTCGCAATGACGGTGTTACGATCGAATTTCCTCTATATACTATAATTCTCTTTATTTTAAAAAATGGCTGGTCAGGAATATTGGTATTTCACTCAATGACATAATTTTTTGATGAGCTTCAAGTAATGCAGCCTGATAAGGCATACCATATACAACAGAGGATTCCTTATCCTGAGCAATTGTTAAAGCCCCGGCATTCTTCATGTTGAGTAAGCCTTTTGCACCATCTGCTCCCATACCGGTAAGTATTATTCCAATAGCTTTCCTTTTTATTGAAGCAGCTACAGAGTCGAACATTACATCAACAGATGGTCTGTGCCTGTTAACGGGCTCAGTATCCAAAATATTCACTTTACACAATCTGGGAGTACCCGAAACAACCATATGCTTATTTCCCGGAGCAATCAATACTCTGCCGGGAACAACCATGTCGTTGTCTTTTGCTTCAATTACTTCAAGTTCACATATATCGTTAAGCCTGTTGGCAAAAAGCTTGGTAAATCCCTGAGGCATGTGTTGTGTAATTACTATGCCCGGCATGTTCTTGGGCAAGCGTCTCAATATATACTCAATTGCAGTGGTTCCTCCTGCCGATGCTCCAATAGCTATTATTTCATCAAAAGAACTGGTAACCGGTTTTGGTGCTTCAGCTCTCATGTTGTCAAGATCAAAAATCAGCTTTTGCTTTTGCCTTACATTAGCGTTAGCTGCTCCTTTAACTTTTTCACACAGGAAAGTATAAAATTCGTAAAGATTTGTATCAGATTTTAATTTCGTTGGTTTGTTTATAATGTCGATAGCACCCCTGTGGTATGCATCAAGACATATTTCCCTGTTGCCTTCAGTAATGCTCGAAACAATAACAACAGGAATCGGATGTTGCTTCATTAGTTTTGAAAGGAAGGTAAGTCCATCCATTCCCGGCATTTCAATATCAAGGGTAATCACATCAGGAATTACACGCTCAATTATATCAACAGCTTTAAATGCATCTTCAGCTGTGCCAATCAGCTCAAGTTCATCATCGGAGTCTATGGCATTTGCTATCAACCTTCTGAAAATCACAGAATCATCAACAACAAGCACCTTAATTCTTTTGGGTTTAATATTATTCTCCATCCCTGTTTCTTTTAAATCTTAATAATTACAAAATCATCTTAAACAAATCCCCTTCAAATTTTCGTCTTTTAAACCACATGCCATCACCACCAATCCAACATTAAAATTTTATATTTTGTATTAAATCAACTTTAACATTTCCATCATAGGGATTAAATAATATTTTTCTTCCTGCTGTTCCTCCTGTCAACTCTTCAACAATAGGTATTCCTAATTCAGTAAGTTTTTGCTTAGCTACTTCAATATTCCTTAATCCTACGTTAAAAACAGCCTGATCAAACTTAAGCATACTTGCTCCTCCAAAAATCTTGGCAGTAAGTCGTTTCCTTACTGCTCCGGCAAGAATCACCTTATCATGTAATTCCGTAATGGCAACATCACCATATCTTAAATCGGGATTTCCTTTATTAGTCCAATGAGGCAGCATAAAATGATTTACCCCTCCAATCCTGGTGCCTTCGTCCCAAAGAACAACGGCAATACAAGAACCGAGAATTGTAAAAACTTTCATCTCCTCCGATACTATTGCAAGTTCTCCCTGCTTAAGATATTTTATCTTATCCAATTTATATACTCCTCTATACCAGTTTCTCCTTTAACGTTTCGAGTGTAAAGGGTTTAACCAAATAATCATCCATTCCTGAGTCATAACAACGTTTTACACTTTCTTCTGATTCATTGGCTGTTATAGCAATTATTTTAGCTCTCAAATCAGAATTAGTCTCATTCTCCCTAATCTTTTCGGTAGCTTCAGTACCATCCATCCCGGGCATGTAAATATCCATTAGAACAAAAGGATAAAAAGTTGATTTACACATATCTACAGCCATTTGCCCGTTAGAAGCCACATCATATTCATAGCCAAGCTTCGAAATGAACATGCCCAGAACCTTTTGATTCAAAGGATTGTCTTCCACAAGCAAAACCTTGCCTGATGGATTGGCAACAGCCCTAACCTGCTTTTTAAATAAATCGGCAGAAGGCTCTTCTGCTTTTTCAGTTTTGTGTAAAATATTATCAAGTCTTATTTTCAATTCAGTATTATCTACAGGCAGTCTTAAAATATCAAATGCATTATTGAATTTTCTTAATCTTACATCAACCTTAATCTTCGGATTAATTGTAAAAAGAACCTTGAAATTTTTATTGTCTGTCTCTTTTAAAACTTCATTTATAAAGTTTAATCCTTTTTTCCCATCCTCCCCACAATTAACAATAAACAAATCAAAATGATATGCTTTTGCCCTGAATATTGCCCTTTCTACAGATCCCGAAACTGAAAATTCAAAACCTTGTGAAACAATTTCATTTTTAATTTCTTCAATTACCTTTTGCTGGTCTTCCACCAACAAAACTCTCATCGTTTCTTTTTCCATCTGATCAGCTAATTTTCACATAAACACTTGGACTAACCTGCTTAATGGCAGTCGAAAAATGTGTTACCGTTTCAGATAATCCGACAAATAAATATCCTCCGGGCTTCACTTTTGCAATCAATTTGTTAACTACTTCCTTTTTTGAAACATCCTCAAAATAAATCAGGGTGTTTCTGCAAAATACAACATCTAAAGAATTATCCTGAAAAAAATAATCATCAACAAGATTCAATATTGAAAAATGCACTTTTTCCCTTAAATTTCTTACAACCCTTATCTTGTTTTCATTACCATCTTTTCCTGCAAGAAAATATTTCTTTACAATGCTCTGATCTACACCCCTGACAGTATCTTTATTGTAAATCGCTCTGAATGCTTTCATTACTGAAGCATTGCTAATATCAGTTGCATAAATTGTGTAGTCAAATCCGGGATTTTTCAGTTGGTGTTCATTCAGAACAATCGCCATTGTATATGGTTCCTCTCCCGTTGAACATCCTGCACTCCAAATCTTAAATCCGGAATACTTGTCTCCTGCATATTTTGAAAGTACATTATCTCTGAGAAAGTTGAAATGATCATTTTCTCTGAAAAATTCAGTTTTATGAGTTGTAAGTTCATCTATCATACACTCAAATTCACCACTTTTCTTACCTTCAGGAGAAAATGCATAATCAAGATAATCTTTGAAGTTAGAAATACCGGTGTTTCTAAGTCTCTTTATCAATCTGGAATTTACCATCACAATCTTAATCGGGCTAAGCTTAATACCCAGATTCTCAAGCATAAAAACCTGTATACGTTTAAATTCAGCTTCTGTTAATTGCTGACTATAAATATTAGTTGCATCATGCGGAATCATAAGTTTGCTTCCTATTTCATTTTTTCAAATTGACTGTCAAGATCATCATTATCGGTAAGATTTATCCTTACTCCTCTCTTATTCGCCTTAATATCAAGAGATTCAGTAGCCTTTGAAACTCTTCTAACCTTCTTTTCAACCGGTGGTTCTAAAGGTTCTTCCATTTTATCTTCTACTTCAGATTCTTTGATGTCTTTAATTATTTCTTCAGAAATCTGTTCATTTACCACTGGTATTACCTCTTCAGGTTTTTCTTCAATATGCTTTTCGGCTTCCTCATTTACAAAGTTGAAATATTCACTTTGAACAACAGGCCTTTCAGTTTTACTTGCAATTGCAGAAAACAACTGACTTCCGTATATATTTTCTTCTTCAACCTTTTCTTCATCCTTATATTCAAATTCCTGTTTTGAAGAATCTTCAACAGGCATTCCAATATACTCATCAAGTTTAAAGAAAGAAATTGTATTGTTCATAGTTTCAGAAAGACGAACAAGCTCTTGTGAACTTGCAGTAAGTTCTTCTGATGAAGATGCATTTTGCTGAATGATATTGTTTAATTCATGTATTGTGCTGATAATCTGGTCAAGAGAAATTACATGTTCCTCTCCGGCCATTGCAATCTTGTTAATCAGTTCTGATGTTTTTTGAAATTCCTTAACAAGATCTCTCAATTCAATAGCTGAATCTCTTGTTATCTGAACCCCTTTCTTCGATACCTTCTTTATATCAGAAGCAGATTGCTGACTGCTTTCTGCAAGTTTCTTTACTTCTTCAGCTACAACTGCAAATCCTCTCCCGTATTCTGCAGCCCTGGCTGCTTCTACTGATGCATTTATTGATAAAATCTTAGTCTGATACGATATTTCACTGATTGCTGAGTTCTTTGCAGCAATCTCCTCAATTGTGGTTAAAGCATTATCTACACTTTCAGCCCCCTGCTGAATTCCATTGTAAGCTATATTTGCAATTCTGTCAGTTTCTTTTGCGTCAATAGAAAGCTGCCTTAACATTGCAGATATTTCTTCAATAGTAGAAGATATCTCAGCTGATGCTGCTGCCTGATTATTTGCTCCCTCAGATATTACTTCAGATCCTGACCTGAATTCATTACTTGCAACCTCAATGCTTTGAGACACATCTTTTAGTGAATTCAATACTTCCTTGAACTTTTCCCTAAGCTTTTCAAGCGATTCATTAATAATACCAATCTCATCACGGGTATGTACCCCTCTTTTTGATGTTAAGTCTCCGTCTGCAAGTTCTTCTGTAAATTTAAGCGTCCTTTGTATTGATATTCTTATATTTCTGATTGTAAATGCATAGAGTAATGCAGCTATAAAAAATAAAACACTTGTCCAAAATATTATCCTTCTTACCACTTGTTTCTGCAATCCTCCAATAATATTTACATCATTAGTTGACAATTTATTTTGAAGAAGCATTATTTCTGAAAACTTTGCATTAAATTTCTTCAATGAAGACATTAATGAAGCCGTATTTTCTTTTTGAGAAACATTCTCAACAACTTGTGAGCCGATATTCCGGGAGTTGATAAATAATTCATTTGCTATTATCCCCAAGCTCCTGAATTCATTTTTCAATTCATCATCAATTCCATTTGCTGAAGAACCAGTTGTTACTTCCTCTGTTAACTTTTTAAGTTCTGCTACTTTTGATTTTAAAACGTCTGCATCTGATGTTCCTGTTGCATAGGAAGAAATTTCAATGGATAACATTCCTGTAGTCCCAATAAGTTTATGTACGGCATCGTTAAGAAATATCTGCTGATTATGTTTATTAACATTGGAGTTATAAATCCTTTTTATTCCGGTAACCGCTACCACTGCAACAAAAGTAAACGCTATAACAAATACCACAGCTGATATTATCAGTTTAACAGATATCCTTAGGTTTTTGAAAAATTCTATCATTTGATATGTCTCCTAATCTTTTTCAGCAAATTTTATTTTCCCTCAAGGTCAAAGTTCTCAACTTTTAATTCAATAATTTCATCGACAGAAAATATCTTGTCTGCATCAACCAACAATATAAATTTGTCATTTAATTTTAAAACTCCTTTTAAAAATTCGGCCTTATTCTTCTTGCCTACTGTTGGTAACGCAATGATATCATTATCACTGTAGTTGACAACTTCATTTACATTATCGACCATTGCACCAAGCTTCAGCTTATCTCCATCGTTATCAATATTGATGACCAAAATACAAGTCGAGCTTGTCACTTCGGTTTTTGACATACCAAATTTAATTCTTGTATCAACCAGAGGTATCACTTCCCCTCTCAGATTGAAAACTCCAAGCATATACTCAGGAGATTTTGGAACTTCTGTTACAGGCTGATATTCGAGAATCTTCTCTACATGTTCCACATTAATGGCAAAATTTTCTGTGCCAAGTGAAAAAGTCAGATATGTATTAAATGCTTCACTCATCTTATATCAATTTAATTTCTTTGAAAATTCTGTTACTATTTTATTTACATCCAAAACCAAGGCTACTGATCCATCACCTAAGATAGTCCCCCCTGAAATGAAATCCTGATTCTTAAAATGGCTGCCTAACGATTTTAAAACTGTTTGGTTCTCTCCCACAACATAATCCACTATTAAAGCAACCTTTTCCTTTTCGAATCCGGCAAGAACAATCTCCTGCCTCTCAGGAGGAGTTCCTCCCAGTTCAAAGTCTTTCCTCAAATAAAAATATGGAACCTGTTCACCATCAAGAATAATGAACTGATTGAGTTTCTTCTCCTCCTGGAAATTTTCGATTGTATAAATTTTAGTCACCTGAAACAATGGAATTATAAAATCCCTATCGTCAATCTTAACCTGCAAACCATCAATAATTGAAAGTGTCAGTGGAAGTTTGATTGTAAATACACTCCCCTTACCCTGTTCAGTTGAGATACTTATCGAACCTCTGATTTCTGAAATATTCTTTTTAACAACATCTAATCCTACACCCCTGCCGGAAACATTTGAAACTGTCTTTGCTGATGAAAATCCCGGTAAGAATATCAGATTCATTATTTCATCTTCAGTATATGTCTGGTCCTTAGCCAATAATTTCTTTTTTATTCCAATCTTCTTCAGCTCATCAATATCCATACCCTTACCATCATCAATAATCTTTATAATCACATTATTACTTTGATGGTAAATCTTCATAATTATCTTTCCTGTAGGATTTTTACCAATGCTTTCTCTGTCCTCGGGCAATTCAACTCCATGGTCGATTGCATTACGCAGAATATGCATAATAGGATCGGATAATTGCTCGATAATCTTTTTATCAAGAACAGTATCTTCACCTTCTGTAATAAATTCAACTTGTTTATTCAACTGTACAGCAAGATCATGTACCATCCTCTTGTATCTGGTTATTGTAACCCCGAATGGCACAAGCGAAATTGTAAATGCATTGTCTCTCAGTTGCTTTGAAAAACTTCCATACTTCTCAGCTACTGCAATCAGCTCAGGATCACCCGACTGATGGGCAATGAGGTTTAACCTTGCCTGAAGGGTAACCATTTCGCTCACAAGATTCATCAGCTGATCAACCTTTTCAGTTGCTACCCTAATGCTTTTGATAGTATTTGATGATGAACCCTGAACTTCCTCAATAACCTTGTCCTTTTTCGACCCTTCTTCTTTAAGCAGTTCTGCTGTAATTTCTTCAGAATAGCTGTCAGCAATTTCCTTTAAAGAGTCCAATGTTTTTTGGAATATCTTATCCTTCAGCTTTTCAAATTCTTTTTTGGCTGCTTCAATGCTCAGAAGATTACCCTTTATTAATTCACTGATAAGCAAATGATAATGCCCTTTTATCCTGTCGAAAACATATTCGATTGAAGACAATTCTTCATTAGTTGATAAAATCATTCTCCAATGGGCATGTTCATCTACATTCTTAAGCTCGTTTAGTT
>JAGODU010000164.1 GCA_017998095.1 Prolixibacteraceae bacterium
AATTTTCAAAGTCCATGTCCTCCTTATGTATAATCCCTATAATTATACATAGAAGGAACCTGTTTTAACAGCTAAACTGTAAAATCTTATTTGTCGTTTTCTGTCAATTACATTTTATCATCTACAAATTTGTGACATTTCAGATGTCAGTGTAAAAATCATGTCAATCACAGGAGGAAAACACATGGCAGATAAAATAATGACTGTCTTGGCGAAAGAAACTGGGGGCAAAAGCTATAAGGCTCACAAGTATGGACTTGACCACGCTGAACGCCCTAATATTGATTATGGCGATGATTCAATCATCTGGAAAAAGACCGCCGAGAGCTTTCCACACCGCAAATATGTTTCTCTTGAACCCTTAAGTAAAAAACTTGCAATCAGGAATGAGCAGTTGCTAACTTTTTTTCTGGATGGTTCTTGTAGGGCTTTTAAGGTTGATGATATCGCATATAAAGTGTCTGGCGGCAGGAGTGTAATTTATCCTGTTATCGCTGGACAAATCGGAGTGGGCTGTTGTCGCAGAATTAATAAAACAGTTGTTCCTGAAAAGTTCAAAAGAGAGATAGTGCTGTCGTTGCCGGATATTGCTGACGCAGATGGGATACCAGGTTTCTTTAATGCAACTGCAAAGAAGCTAAATGAATGCGTAGAATTAAAGCGGATTGGTATAGAGTTTTCTACGTTATTGCCATATAAAACAGCAAAGGATACAGACAAGAAGTTTGAAGATAGAGGAACTGCATGCATCCAAGATCGTATGATAGAGCGTGAAAAAGAAATGGTTGCCGAGCTTGTTCGTGAAGGCAAGTTAAACCAAGATAACTATTTGGTTAAAGACGGCTCGCTCGAATATAAGCCGAGCAAAGAGGATAAATCTGATAAAAAGAAATACCAGATGTTCAAAAATAATTATAGTTGGGTAATAGGAGTTTCAAAGAATTTCAATCCAGAAATCTGCTTAGATATTAACGGAAAACCAAATCCTGGATTTATTGCTGATTTACCGCTTTATCACCGTACTCCTGTAGCATGTTTTGTAAGTGATTTTTTAAGCGATGATATTCAGTTTGCGGTGTGGTACATTCGACTAAGGGACAAGAAGCAAACGCGAACTCCGTTTGATGGAATATTGAAAGTTGAGAAAATTCTTGTGACACAGGAAGATGTTGACAATGGAATAGATAGTGACCTAGTTGATACACTTAGTGCCTATTTGATAAAAGAGCGGAACCCTGTTTGCTATGGATCGGATTTACGTTGGGCTAATCACATCTATCCCGTATATCTCACTGAGTCATATGTGAAGTCAAAATATCTGAGCGCAGAAAGTTTTCTGCATCTATTTTAGGGAGGATTATAAGCAATGAAAGAGCAAAACAAACTTATCGGTAGGGTTCTTGCCACCGAAAAAACACCGACTACAATGGATAAATTTAACTTTTGGACAAACTCCGATTTGAAGCTTCATGCATTTGATATAGTAAAAGTTGAACATATTGACAATTCATTTTCGTTCGGTGTGATTGAGAACATCTCTCATATAACCGATGCACAAAGTTTTTTAACAAATTTCATCTCCAGCGACTTTGGTGATGTCAATGTTGAAGAGCCCACTTTACGCGTAGGGATGAACTACGCTGAAGCGGCAATATCTTTCAATGACAAAAACCTTTATACTCCTGTTCATAATAACGCTCGAGTGTACCTGGCTACAGCCGAAGAAATAACTATGGCTTTAGGGCTTGACAAGATTCAAAATCCTCTTGTTTGTGGATCACTGAAAATGTACGAAGGAACTGATGACGAGATTACGTTGCCAGTAAACCTCAATTCAAAATTCATTCTTGGTAAGGAGGGTGCACATCTCAATATATCTGGTATTTCAGGGCTTGCGTCAAAGACTTCATACGCTATGTTCCTGATGAAAGCAATTCAAGACCACTACCTAAAAGCCGATGATGATGCCGATGATAGTGTTGCTTTCGTAATTTTTAATGTTAAGGGCAACGACCTCATGGCAATTGATAGACCAAATGACTTTATTGACGATAAACCAGGCGAAAAGGAACGAGTTTTTGCAGAATATGAGACGCTCAAACTTTCAACAGAACCGTTCAAAAACGTCAAATACTATATACCATTTTCGAGCAATACGTCAGCTAAACAAAGTACATATCTTGGTACGGATGATGTGAAGGCATATATGGAATATAATCAACTAAAAAAATTCAAATATTCGTATGAAGATGACAAGGAAAGCCTTGAAATGCTGTTTGCAGATATTGATGACCCACAGCAAACAATGGAAGCAATCATAAGTAAAATTATTGATGATACAGACCCAGATTTCGGTGGTGGGCGCATTACAACATGGCAAGATTTCAGAGATAAGGTAGATGACCTATCTCAAAGGTCACAACCTACAGCAAAAGGTCAGCAAAGAGTTTCGAATGAAATATCTGTGCTAAGTTGGAGAAAGTTTAAGCGTATAATAAACAAAGCAACTAAAAACGATGATATGTTCGCAAATCGCCCCGACTCAAGCAAGCATGAATGCCGTTTGGCGGATGCTTTAAAGCACATCAGTAAAAACGAGGTTTGTGTTATTGATGTCGCCAAACTTCCTGAGGACAAACAAGCCTTTGTTTTTGGTGATGCAGTACGTACAATTTATAATTTGAAATTAGGTGAATATGACGGTGAAGAGAATGTTAATCCGCCATCGAGGATTATTATTTTTATAGATGAACTTAATAAATATGCCTCAAAAGAAACACCTAAGACATCACCGATTTTGAGGGAAATTCTTGATGTGACAGAACGTGGTCGTTCGCTTGGTGTTGTACTTTTTGGTGCAGAACAATTTCGTTCTAATATCCATCAGAGGGTTACCGGCAACTGCTCAACTCACGCATATGGTCGAACAAACTCCATTGAAACAGCAACCAAGGACTATGGGAGTTTACCAAGCACATATAAAAACATGTTGACCAGATTAGAACAGGGTGATTATCTGATTCAAAACCCGATTTTTCGTTCCTTACTAAAAATCAAATTTCCAAAACCAGTTTATAAGCAATTCAAGTGAGAGGAGTACATTAATGAACGAATACGTTTTTGGAGCAAATATATTAGAAAGTCTCACGACCGGAATGTACCAAGATTCTAAGGTCATATATCGTGAGTACATACAGAACGCATGCGACCAAATTGACAAGGCAATACGTGATGGACTCTTGCTCAAAAGTGAAGGATATATTCATATCTGGCTTGACCCCGATAGGCGTAATATCAGTATTGAGGATAATGCTACTGGCATACCAGCCGCTGAATTTAAAAAAACTTTAGGCAACATTGCTGATTCTGATAAGATAATAGGTGAGGATAAAGGTTTTCGTGGCATTGGTAGACTTTGCGGGCTTGCGTATTGTAAAGAATTGGTTTTTACATCTACTACAAAAGGTGAAACTATTGTATCTACTATGCGTTGCAACGCTAAGAAAATGCGTGAATTGATTGATGCAAATGCCAGAGGTGAAAAATATACCGCAAGTGACATCCTCCACTCTATTAACGAATTTACAACAGAAAACATGGCGAAACCAAACGACCATTGGTTTAAGGTTGAACTTATTGGAATTAACGATGAAAACACTGACTTGCTTGATTTTACACAAATAAAGGAATACTTGTCTTTTGTGGCGCCTGTACCTTATATAAACACTTTTATATTCCGAAGCGAGATTCACAAACATGCAAAGGAAATAAATTATCATATTGACGAATATGCTATCACGCTAAATGGTGAGGCAGTGGTCAAGAAGTATAAGACGAACTTTAAAACTCACGCTAAAGGTGATGATGAAATTTTTGACATCGAATACAAAGATGTCAGAGATTTAGACGGTAATCTTCTCGCATGGATTTGGTGGGGTGTATCGCGTTTCAAGGCAGCTATTCAAAAAGATTGCCAAATGCGAGGTCTTCGCTTGCGTAAAGAGAATATTCAGATAGGCGACGACGATGCATTGCAGAAACTCTTTAAAGAAGATAGAGGGCATCATTATTTTATTGGTGAAGTTTTCGCCGTGGCGAAAGACCTAATACCTAACTCGCAAAGAGATTACTTTAACGAAAATGAAACACGTAATCAATTTGAACTAGAGCTCAAACGCTATTTTAATGATGAACTTAAAAGTATATATTATGGCGGTTCTGCCATAAATAGTGCGTTTGATAAGATAGATATCTTTGTGAAGAAAGAAGCGGAGTTCAAGGAAAAAGAATCGAACGGTGAGTTCGTGGATACCATACATAGAGAAGAAGAGCTTGCCGAAATTGAGAAAGCAAAATCTAAGGCTATGGAAGCAAAAATAGAAATCGAAAGAAAAAAGCAAAAGGCAGAAGAAAAAAACAATACTGTCATGGGTAGGTTAATTGAACGTATTGAAAAGGAACGCACTCAAAGTCCTCCTATCACTACAATTGTCAAGCCGCCCAATCCAGATACAAAAAAGGACACTAAAATTCCATGGAGAACGGACAAGCTTTCAACCTACAGTAAAAAAGAGCGGAAACTTATTTCGAAAATATTTGGAATTATTGTCGCGTCAACTAATAAAGAGACCGCTGAATCTATAATCAAGAGAATTGAGGATGAACTACAATGAATCGAAGAGTGCTTCTTATTGAACCTAATTATAAAAATAAATATCCACCTATGGGGTTAATGAAATTAGCTACATATTATCGTCGCCTTGAAGATGATGTGCGATTCTTCAAGGGAAATCTTAAAGAGTTTGTTGCAAGACTCCTCTGTGAGGAGTTTTTTGATGAAGTTGCAGATTATTCTCTTGGCAAGTACTTTCCTAAGCTGATTGAATACATTAAAACTGGTAAATATGAGCCCTTAAATGCTATTCCTGACTTTCGGAATAGTGAGCTTGATATAAAGATAAAAGAGTATCGTCTTCGGTACAAGACCGAAGACTTTCCCAAATTTGATGTGGTAGCTATTTCAACGATGTTTACTTTTTACTGGAATGAAACTGTTAATACTATCAATTTTGCAAAGAAATTTTGCAATCATGACGGCAGAATGCTCGTGGGGGGTATTGCGTCAACTATTTTGCCGGATGAAATAAAAAAAGAAACGGGAATTGATCCACACATAGGGTTGCTTAATATACCCGGAATTTTAGATGACGACAATAAAGATATCATTGATGAATTGCCATTAGATTATTCTATCCTTGACGAGATAGACTACAGGTATTCTTCAAATAATGCTTATTTTGGTTATATGACAAGGGGCTGTGTAAATAAGTGTGATTTTTGTGCTGTGCCGAGACTTGAACCTGATTACAAGGATTACATTGGTTTAAAACAACAAATCAAGCAAACAGAAGAACGCTTTGGTGCACAAAAGGACTTACTTTTAATGGACAATAACATTTTTGCATCACAATGTTTTGATAAAATTATTGATGAGATTAAAGAATGTGGATTTGCGAAAGGTGCAACGTATATGCCACCAAGTGAGTATAGCATTGCTATAGATAATCTAAAAGCTGAGTATAATGTTAGAGCGTATAGGAAAAAGATGATTGGAATCTATGATAGCCTTTCGGAAAAAATGAGCGAAGAAGATGCAGGTGACTTTTATCTCAAACGGGAAATGCAAAATTTGCTGTATGCTGAAGTGGCAACAAAAGACAACATTCTTGCTTTTGACGATATTGTTCGCCCTATGTATGATAAAGCATTTAGAAAAGTGAAACGTACACGTTATATTGATTTTAACCAAGGGGTCGATGCTCGATTGGTTACAGACGCAAAAATGGCAAAATTATCAGAAATTAATATTCGCCCGCTTCGTATCGCATTTGACCATTATTCTATGAGCAAGGTTTATATAAATGCAATAAAAATAGCAGCCAAACATGGTATCACCAATCTGTCAAACTACCTACTTTATAACTATCAAGACAAGCCGGAAGAACTATACCACCGTATGAGGATTAACATTGATCTTTGCGAAGAACTCGGTGTTACAATTTACTCATTTCCAATGAAGTATCATCCGATTGACGATCCTGATTATTTCCGCAATCGTGATTATATCGGAAAACACTGGAATCGCAAGTTTATTCGTGCAATACAAGCCGTACTTAATGCCACAAAGGGTAAAATCGGTAAAGGTAAGTCATTTTTTGAAGAGGCATTCGGGAAAGATATCGATGAGTATAATAAAATTCTTTGGATGCCGGAAGCTTTTATCATTTATCGCAGGAAATACGATGAAGAACTTCGGATAAGACTTGCTGATAGATACAAAAGTCATTATGATGATGAAAGTAATCTTGTGAACGAATGGTGGGCAAAATTCAAGGCTCTTGACGAGAAGCAATTGCACGTTGCAAAAGGTATAATTGCGAGTAATCAATTTTCAGACGAGGATATTGAAAATTGTCGAGATAAGTTAGTTCGCGAAGTATTAGAGTATTACCAGATAAAGAGAGATTGATGCTCCAGACATAAGGAATGTGAATTGTTTTTTTCTGCATTTTCACTAGTTAAAAAGATGTAATCAGTGAAAATGCAGATAGTACTCACTAACAGAGCATTTATCTAATATCAAGAAGTCTTTTTAGTGAGCTTTCAATATCTTATGTAGTGAGGAGACACAGAATAAATATAGTTTTTGGCAAAAAACCTTCAATTCCAATATATCAATGGAAGTGGTTATTGACTGATAATCAGAGTGATATAAAAATAACCACAAACGATATGCTATGTGAAGAGGCAAAACATGGCTTACAGAAGCAGAAAATTATTTCAGTGTACCCAGGATTTTATAAACTGCCTTACTGTTCCCAGGCTTTTTTCACCTATCGAATTGCTTATAAGAACGGATAAAAGCTATGAAATACTGCAGATATGTTTCAAAGCATATAAAAATGACATAAAACCATCAACATATTGCCGAGAACCTATAATGGTGCTATTGTAAACAGCAAGTACTTTTCCATAAATAATGGCAAATAATTTTCTATAAAAATAGTCTATAAATATTACATGTTTGTGCTAATCTAATAATAGGTCAGCTGGCTCATCGAAAAGTAGGTCAATATCAGTATAATTAAAATGAGAAGGAAAAGCAAATAAATATGTATAGCAATAAATTTGAATCATTAAGTCATAAGGCAGATATTTGAATCGTAAGGAGGGCGTAGCCCGACTGAAGATTCAAATATCTGCGGCGGTTTGATTGATCCAATAACGCTCATTGAAAATTAGGTCACTTTCTTAAAAAAATATGATATCCTTTCAGTATGCACTGAAAGGAGGACGTAAAGGAAGTGATAGATTTGAATCAAAAACAGAGAATCATACTTAAACATATTGATGGTATGAGTAATCGCAGCATTGCCGGTGAACTTCACATGAGCAAAGATACAGTCAATAAATATGTTGCAGAGTATGAACAAAAGAAGCAAGAGCTTTTAGTTAATAATCCAGAAGCAGATCCACGAGAGTTAATTCATGCAATAATTGAAAGACCAAAATACAATTCAGATAATCGTGAACCGAGTAAGGTTACTCAGGAAATGATGGAAGCTATTGAAGAATGTCTAAGGATAAATGAATGGCGACGAGCAAATGGAATGTCTAAGCAACAAATGAAAAAGATTGATATTCATGAATATTTGGCAAAGAAGAAATTTGATATCAGCTACTCAACAGTTAAGAGATTAGTTAAATCAATTGAGGACAGGCATAAAGAAGCTTTCATACGCCAAGATTACAGTTATGGAGAGATATGCGAATTCGACTGGGGCACTGTGAAACTTGATATTGGAGGTTCAGGATATGCAGCATACCAAATGGCTGTGTTTTCTCCAGCTAAAGGTGGATACAGATACGCAATGCTTTTTAAAACACAAGACACACCTTCATTCCAACAGTCACATGCTGAATTTTTCTCCCACTGTAAAGGTAACTACAAAACGATGATTTATGACAACATGAGAGTTGCAGTCAAAAAATTTGTAGGGTTGCATGAGAAAGAACCAACAAAGGCATTAACTGAATTATCAATATATTATGGGTTTAATTTTAGATTTACAAATATCGCAAAAGGAAATGAGAAAGGTCATGTTGAAAGAAGCGTTGAATATGTTAGAAGAAAGGTGTTTAGTGAACCAGGAAATGATAAATTTAATACCCTTGCAGAAGCAAATCAATTTCTTTTAGCAGGATGCATGAAACTTAACAACAAGGTTTCTTCAAATGGGACAATCCCTATTGAAGCTTTTAGAGAAGAGCAAAATTACCTTCTACCTAATTTGCCTAAGTTTGAGAGTTGTATATATTCTGAATACAGAGTTGATAAGTATTCAACCATAATTGTTAATCAAAATCATTATTCAGTACCTGATAAATTGGTTGGAAAAATTGTAAATGCAAAGATGTTTACGGACAAGATAATTGTCTACTATGAAAACAACATAGTGGCTACACATGAAAGAAGTTTTAAGGTTCATGATTGGAGGATTGATATATATCATTATCTTAGAACTCTACATAAAAAACCAGGTGCCCTACAAGGAAGCACTGCATTGCTTCAAGCGGACACCCAAATTAAAAATATTTACAAAAAATATTATACCAGAGATGCAAAAACTTTTCTACAAATTTTAGAAATTATCTATGAAAAAGGAATTCA
>JAGODU010000165.1 GCA_017998095.1 Prolixibacteraceae bacterium
CTTTGCTTAATCTTTTGTCGCTATTGAACACGTTTCCTTCCTTATATGGCCTGAAAATAGAAAATCTACTGTCAAAATCAGTTATTCCTTTCAAGTCTTTTATTCCCGAAGTAAAAATCCAGTAATCAGCATCCGAAGCATTTAAAATCATTTCTTCAATTGATACAACAAAACTTTCCTCACTTTGATTGTTTTTCCATAAATAATCAGCTCCTGAATCATGAATAAGATTTGAAAGATGAGATTTTCCCCCGGGAACCCACCATTGCTCCTTGAATGGCAGTCCTGTCATAATACGGGGCCGGAAGGAGCAAGTATCTGCAATTTTCTTAAGTTCCAAATAATTTGTCCTGATACTATTGAAAATTGAATCTCCGGTTTCTTCTTTACAATAAAATCGGGATATGAATTTAATCCATTCTGCCTTCCCAAGAGGTGTATGCTCAAGATATTCAGCATTAAGAATAACAGGTATTCCCATATCCTTAAGCCTGTTTACAAATCCCACAACTTCACTGCCAACTCCATACGCAAATATAATATCAGGATTCATTTTCACTATTTGTTCATAATTGATATTTTGACCATACCCGACATCTATAATTTCCTTATTGACATAGCGATTATAAATTGTGGAATCATAAACATATTCAGCTCCTGATAAACCTATAACAGTATTTGTTTCATTTAAAGCCTTAATATATGGGACATGAGTTGTAGAAAGGCAAATAACCCTTTTTACAGGTACATGAATTACATTCTCAAGTGTATCAATTTGTTCATTTCCTGAAGATAAATAATAATCAAACTTTTCATGACCGGCACCTTCCCATGGACTGTAAACAGTTAGTTTAGTAAGTTTCCCTACTTCGCTTATTGAAAATCCAACTGCATACTCATTCTTGTTTCCGGTAACTTTAAAATCTTTTTTTGATGAGGTACAGCTATTAAGAAAAAGAAAAACTAAAAAAGTAAAAATGTAATTTCGCATATTATTTTCCGGTTACTACGAATTTCTTTATTTCAGCCTTACTTCCGTTGGAGACTTTTATTAAATAAATCCCCGGGGGGAAACTTGAAACAGATAATTCAGTATACATTCTATTTTCAATACAATCTGATAAAACTGACTTTCCCGACATATCACTGACGATTATGTTATATAGAGGTGCCCTTTCTTTAAATTCGACAACAACATAATTTTCTGCAGGATTTGGGAATAGTCTGAATAACTGATCAGCTTTAAATATTGTATCCACATCTTCAGTAAAAGAGGAATTGCATAGCATAACCTGAATTAGCAAAGAAGCACCGGAGTTTTTCACATCTGCCAGATCAGTTACCTTTTTCCATATATCATCCTGCTTAACAAGCATGGAGTTTTTAATAATAGCCGGTCTGAAATGAGATTGAAATATAGCAAGAGAGTCTTCTCCTGAAGGTATAACAATACTAATAAAAAAGTTTCCGTTAACATTTACAGGTTCACTAAAACTGAAATAGTTCATTGCATTTTCCGTTAACTGTTTCATAGGAAACTTAAATTGTTTTACAGCAAAAACAGGCAGCGAGTCTCCGGTATAAATTCGGATTGTAAAGTCCGGACTATCTTCATCAAATTTGAATCCGGCAACACCTACTGCAACCCCACAAATTGTTGCCTTTTCAATTTCAGTAAATATTTCTCCCACCTCAGTAATATTCATCTTATTATTCCCTGAATAAATACCTTCAGTACTTTTAAAATCCGGCAATAAGGCAACTGAATCTTCAACCACAAAATTACTGGTAAAGTCACATCCTTTGTCTGATTTAAAAGGATCATAACCATCCAATGTGAGCTTTCCTGTTCCACCCGGATCCAGCCATCTTTTTAGTTGCCTATTGTTTTGACTTTTATATGTCCACATCCTGTCTAATCGTGCAAAACAATCATATTCAGGATCATCACATGTAGCATCTCCGCCTGAAAGTGTTCCAACTACCCTGCCTGAATTATTAAACAGAGCAGCGCCGGAAGAACCGCCTTCGGTTGAACCGGTCTCCCACTCTCTAACTTTCCAATGTCCATTATTCAGAAATCGGGTAGAGTACCTTGTTGAATCACATTTTCCTGAATCGTGAGATATCTTCTTTACATCTCCATTTGGATGATGTATTGTATACGTATTTTCAGGGAGATTTTTTGTAACATCCCAACCTGAGTAATAAGGTCTGTAAGTTGCAGGAGGTGTTTCACTTAATTCTACAAGTATAAAATCAAGGCTGTCAAACCAGGCTAATGCTTCAGATCCACTTACTGATTGTATATCAAAGCCATCCATACCTGTACAAAAAGGACTTTCATAGTTAAAATCATATAATGAAGTATTAGCCACTTCAGGAGAATCATAAATATGAAACGCAGAAATAAGGTATGGTTTGCCATTCTGAAGAACAGTATTTAATAGTGTTCCTGTACCAATCTCATCTCCGGCTATTATCCTGCATACAGAGTGTTTTTGCTTGTCAAGCCCTGATTCAAATTCACAGTTCACATCAACATGACACCATTCAGATAATCTTCTGTCCCATCGGTTTTTAAAGTTGAAAATTCCAAGATAATCATGATTTACTTCACCAATCTCAAGTTCCCCTTTAAAAGCTGCATTATAAGGTTCTTCATACTGAATTACTAATTCATCTCCGGGAATTGGATAAACGCCCAGCTTTTTAAATTCTTTATTATTAAAGCTTGTAAATGCACCCAGAATGTGTTCTTTGTTCTTATCAAAAACAAAAAGTCGAGCGCCATCAGGAATATAATACTTTGAAAAAATAACATTTAAAGAAAGTGCACTATCTGATTTTATTATTGTTTGCCAGATTCTGTATCCATCTGCTTCAAACCATTGTCCTGAATTTTCAGGAGTAATATTAACGCTGAAGGAATGGGCAAATTTTAAACTTTTAAAATTCTCTTTTAATGGTGTTTCCTCTCTCATTCTGCGGAAATCAATCCGGGGCATTATGATAGTTTTAACAGCCTGAGATGAAGATTTGAGATTTAAAATTTCAATAGGATAGCCACCTTGTGAAATCTGTCCGTAGATATCAACAACAGATGAAATCAGGAAAATCAATATTAATGGGAATCTTATTTTCATTACGCAAAAATAGAAAATTTATCACCTTTTAGTACAAAACAAAAAGTCATTACAAATGAATATGTTTTATCTCGTTATCATTCACCAAACTTCTTCAACATAAATTCTTTAAGCCTGAACATTTCATCCCTGTATTGTGCTGCCTGAATAAAATCAAGATCTTTGGCACATTTTTCCATTTCTTTTCTGACTTTAACAATTGCCTTCTCCAGTTCATCCCTGCCCATATATTGAATAACCGGGTCAGCTGCCATATCCTGACTTTCAGCTCCTGAATAATATTTCTTTTCTTTTGATTCAGCTGCTGCTTTTCGTTTGCTTTCTACACCAATAATAGGTCTGCTTGCCTTAACGATTTGCGTTGGCGTGATACCATTTACTTCATTGTATTTCAACTGCTTTTCACGTCTGTAATCAGTTGACTCCATCATTCTCCTCATTGAATCAGTGATTTTATCAGCATACATTATCACTAATCCATCTATATTTCTTGCTGCCCTACCTGCAGTTTGTGTTAAAGACCTTTCCGATCTTAAAAAGCCTTCCTTATCTGCATCAAGAATTGCAACCAATGAAACTTCAGGAAGATCAAGTCCTTCCCTTAAAAGATTTATACCAACAAGAACATCAAATTCCCCCTTGCGTAAACCATCAAGTATTTCTACTCTGTCAAGTGTCTCTACATCAGAATGAATGTATCTTGTTTTAACACCCATTCTTGTCAGATATTTTGAAAGTTCTTCTGCCATCCTCTTTGTAAGTGTGGTAACAAGAGTTCTTTCATTTTTCTCTACCCTCTTGTTTATCTCTTCTAACAGATTGTCAATCTGGTTAAGACTTGGCCTTACAACAATTGCAGGATCAAGTAGTCCGGTAGGCCTGATTATTTGTTCTACAATTACCCCTTCCGATTTTGCAAGCTCATAATCTGCCGGGGTAGCACTTACAAATATAACCTGTGTAATAATTTCTTCCCATTCTTCAAATTTCAGAGGACGGTTATCAATTGCTGCCGGAAGCCTGAACCCAAATTCTACAAGTGTCTGCTTACGAGAACGATCACCCCCGTACATTGCCCGTATCTGGGGAATAGTTACATGACTTTCATCGACAACCATTAAATAATCATCAGGAAAATAATCAAGAAGACAAAACGGTCTGGTTCCGGGAAGACGCCCATCAAAATATCTTGAATAATTCTCAATCCCCGGACAATAACCAAGTTCTTTCATCATTTCGATATCATATTCTACCCTTTCCTTTATCCTCTTTGCTTCAAATGGTTTCCCAATTTCATTGAAATAATTTATTTGTTTTCCCAGGTCTAATTGAATTTCCTTCATTGCACTGTTCATCCTTGCCTGAGTGGTAACAAATATGTTGGCAGGATAAATTATTAAATTTTCTACGTCTTCAAATACTCTTCCATTTTCGGGATTGAACTTATGAATTTCTTCTATATCATCACCAAAAAAAACGACTCTCACGGCATAATCAGCATATGCAGGGTAAACATCAATTGTATCACCTTTTACCCTGAAGTTACTTCTGTTGAATTCAATTTCGTTTCTTGAATACAAACCATCGACGAGCTTACGCAGAAAGGCATTCCTTGTAATGGTCTGACCAACAAATATCTCTACCATATTCTCATGAAAATCATCCGGATTGCCTACGCCATAAAGACAAGAAACAGAAGAAACAACGATAACATCCCTTCTGCCTGACAGCAATGCTGATGTTGCACTAAGACGCATCTTTTCAATCTCATCATTTATTGACAAGTCCTTTTCAATATAAGTGTCAGTAACCGGTAAATACGCTTCAGGTTGATAATAATCGTAGTATGATACAAAATATTCAACTGCATTTTCAGGGAAAAATTGTTTCAACTCACTATATAACTGGGCAGCAAGAGTTTTGTTATGGCTAAGCACTAGTGTTGGTCTGCCTGTCCTTTCAATAACATTTGCAATGGTAAATGTTTTACCTGACCCTGTAACTCCAAGTAAGGTCTGGGCAAATATCCCATCATTTACACCCTGTGTAAGCTGATCTATTGCTTGTGGCTGATCACCAGTTGGTTGATATTCAGAAACTATTTTAAATTCCATGACTTTTATTTTTTAGACACAAGTATCAAGAATCAAGACACAAGATTTGGTCTCTAATAACTTGATAAATAAAACTATATAACCAAGACTCTTATATGCTTTTATTTATTACCTACGATAATGTTTATTCTCCAATCCAGCACAAACCAATCTTGATACTTGTGTCTTGATTCTTGTGTCTTGATTCTTGAGTCTAATTTACTACATTAACCTCAGGCTCCAAAGTTATTCCGAATTCCTCCACCACTGAGGCCTTTATCTTTTCAGCTACGTTCAAAATATCTGAACCTTTGGCATTTCCATAATTCACCAATACTAAAGCCTGATCTTTATGAACGCCGGCATCTCCTTCCCTGTATCCTTTCCAGCCACACTGATCAATAAGCCAACCGGCAGCAATCTTTAATTTTCCTTTTTCACCAGAAACATAAACAGGTATATTGGCAAATTTCACTTTCAGACTTTCAACTACGTTACTATCAACAACCGGATTCTTAAAAAAGCTGCCTGCATTGCCTGTTATAAGAGGATCAGGCAATTTTGATTTTCTGATGTTAATAACTGCATCACGTATATTTTGCAAATTAACTTCCCCTCTCTTTTCAACTTCAGTCTTCAAAGCACCGTATTCAAGATTGAAAACAGGCGTCTTATTCAATTTGAAGATTACAGAAGTAATGATAACCTTACCCTTTAATGACTGTTTGAAAATTGAATTTCTGTAATCAAAATGGCAGCTGCTGTTGGAATATTCAAAATAACTGCCATGTTCAATAAAAAAACCTTTAACAAGATAAATACTGTCTTTTACTTCAGTACCGTAAGCTCCAATATTCTGAACAGGTGATGCTCCAACATGCCCGGGTATATCAGAAAGATTTTCTATACCTCCAAGATCAGAAGAAACAGCATATTCAACAAGATCATCCCATTTTTCTCCAGCACCGGCTTCTACATACACATTTTTGCTATCTTCAGAAACTACATTTATACCTTTAATGGCCGGATAAATAATAATTCCGTTGAAATGGTTTATGAACAACATATTGCTACCTCCGCCAAGAACAATATAATTTGAATTTATAAGCTTGTTTTCAAAAATGGTTAAAAGATCTTCATCACTGGTAAACTCAAGAAAACTATCAGCTTTTACATCAATCCCGAAAGTATTATATTGTTTAAGACTAAGATTTTTATGCAGTTTTATCATAGTATTGTCTGTTGACTTGTGATTATTATTCAGAATACTAAAAGAAATAAATTTCTAATTCGTTATGTATTAATTCTAAATGCCAAATATCGAAAAATTCCTTTAGTTTTGTTAGTATTTATATGAATTATGAGTAACACTGTCGATTCATTTATCAACACAAAGAAAAAAGTTGTCATGGCAGTCACCAACGACATTGTCACAGACAATAGGGTTAACCGAATTGCTCAAACCTTAATAGAAAGCGGATTAGATGTTACTGTTTGCGGACGAACATTTCCATCAGGCAAAATTAAGCTTTCAAAACCATACGAAACAAGACGTTTTTCACTTTGGTTTAATAAAGGTCCTTTATTCTATGCCAACTACAATATTTGCCTTTTCTTCTACCTCTTGTTCAGCAATTACGACATAATTGTTTCAAACGACCTCGACACACTTGCGGCTTGTTATTTAGCTTCTAAAATTAAAAAGAGCAAGCTTGTATATGATAGTCATGAATATTATACTGAGGTACCCGAACTTGTAAATCGCCCTGCTATTAAAAGAATATGGGAAAACATTGAAAAAAGAATTCTTCCTGATCTTAAATACTGCTACACGGTAAGCCAAAGCATTGCCGAAGCCTATGAAACGAAATACGGTACTCAGTTTAAGGTGATAAGAAATCTCCCTGATTCTAAACAGCAAACTGATACCAATAAAGAAAATAAACCCCCTTTCCCAACAAATCAACCTGTTGTCATTTATCAGGGTGCTGTAAATTTGGGCAGAGGCATAGAAGAAGCTATTCTTTCAATGCACCTTATCAAGAATGTTAATCTTGTTATTATCGGGATTGGCGATCTTTATGAAAAGTGCCGAAGTATTGTTGCTGAAGAAAAACTGGAAGACAGAGTTTTCTTAACAGGAAGAATAGAACCGTCTCGCCTCAAACAATATACAAAACATGCAACTATTGGTATTTCAGTTGAGAAAGATATGGGATTGAATTACAGATTTGCTTTACCCAACAAACTTTTCGATTATATAATGGCAGGTATCCCTGTCCTTACAAGCTCATTGCCTGAAATGAAAAGGGTTGTTTCTGAATATCATGTCGGTATTTCCATTGAAGAAACAACACCTGAGGCAATAGCAACTGGAATCAATAAAATGCTTTCTTCAACCGATGATTATTTAATATGGAAAGAAAACTGTTTTAATGCGTCAAAAATACTGTGTTGGGAAAAGGAAAAAAATATTTTAATAAACATATTCAATGATGTAGTTAATGCCAGTTAATCATATTGACTAATATAGCCACTTATTATAAAACACGAATAAACTTATTGCCATGAAGAAAGCATTATCCGTATTTTTTTTACTGACAGCCATTTACAGCTTCTCACAAAATCAACTTAAGTTAAGCGATAAAGGGTATTTCACCATGCCCGGCCTTGATGTTACTGTTTTTGCCGATATCTATCCTGAAGGCCACCAAACCGGGGTGACTATCATACAGCATGGAGAGAGGGTTGCTGCAAACGGAGATGTTCGACTTGAAATTTCTCCGGGGCAATGGTCTCCCGTACCTAAAGCCGGAAAACAAACAATCGATAAAGAGAAAAATATCATTTCTCAAAAACTTTGCTATCCCGATTCATCAAGAGACAAAAAAGGCTTTAATCCAATAAATTACCCTGAGCTTCATTTCTGTTATCATGTTAATGTTGAACCATTAAATAACAGCTCTTTTAAAATAAGTGTTGATCTTGACAATCCTTTACCTAAAGAATGGCAAGGGAGAATAGGCTTTAACCTTGAACTTTTCCCGGGACACCTTACCGGTAAGAGTTTCTTGATAGATGGAAAGCCGGGTTTATTCCAGCTTCAGGCTTCAGGATCAATGGTCTCAACGCCTGAAGGCCCTATGACTTCACAAATGGGTGAAGGAAAAAATCTCACTATTGCTCCGGAAAACGAGCTTTATAGAATAAATATTCAAACAAGAGGCAAGCTTGAACTTTGGGATGGCAGATCAAACCATAACAACGGATGGTTTATTATAAGGGAAAATCTTTCTGAAAACAGCGATAATTCAATTGAATGGATTGTCACCCCAAATATTTCTAAAGAATGGAAATATGAACCGGTTATTCATGTCTCTCAGATAGGTTATCATCCAGAGCAATCAAAAATGG
>JAGODU010000166.1 GCA_017998095.1 Prolixibacteraceae bacterium
AATTCGTTTAAAGCGGTTAATTTTGCCACGCTTTTCGGAGCTATAGAATCTTCCTCAGTAGCTCAGTTGGTTAGAGCACCTGACTGTTAATCAGGGGGTCCTAGGTTCAAGTCCTAGCTGGGGAGCTCAGAAGTACAACCACTTACACCGATTTCGGGTAAGTGGTTTTTTCTTATGGGCCAGTTTTGGGCCAGTTTCTTGATGAAAACTGGGGGAATTGATAATGTAAATCAACGATTATTTACTTCTTTTTAACGGATAGCCCCGATCGTCGTAGTTGAAACGATGTATCCATTTTTCAGATTGGATTAACCTCCCCCTTTCAATTGTCGCAAATCCCCAGCGAATGCCAAGGAAAGCTGGGTACTTTTCTTTGTTAGGATTTTTGATGGATGAAAGTTCCTTACCGAAAAGTAGAGTTAAAAGTACTTGCCTTTCAGTAGTTAGTGGATGTCGTTGTTCAATCCAACTTGGTGTAGCAAAGGGATTGTTTTGCTTATCTATGATACCATCTGAACTCTTCATTTTCTGAGGTATTGACTTGACAATTGTATCAGAATGAACAGTTAGATTTCTTTTATCACCATATCGGCCCCAGAGATAAAGAATCGAGTCAAGGTGAAATGGGGTTATCCCAATTGAATCGGCCAATTCCTGAGATAGAATAAAACTCTCCTTGGGAGACTGTTTGCATGTCTTAGAGGTGGAGAGGAGTTCTGGAAATTCCCTTTTAAAATGATGGTCCACTTTAACAAACCTTGTGAAACCGATTTCTTTTAAAAAGTCACAAACCAAGGCAACCCCTACATTATTGATGGATTTCGATACCTCCAATGCCAGTTTCCACATCTCAATAGGAGTATCCGCAAATGTAATCTTCTGATAAAATGCATCCAGATCTTGGCTTAATTCACCTTCAAAGAATTTTGTGCCAGAGAGTAATACCGAGATAATCCTTGGTTTAAATAATTTCCTGGATAGATCAAATTTTTCTCTTGATTGAATTCTTGAGGCTAATCCATGAAGACTAGTAGGTGACCAATTGGAATCAGTTAAGAATTCATTTTCATTGAATACTTTGCTTAGTGTAATGGCAATTGTGTCTCTCATTGGGATATCTCCAATAACTGAAATAAGATATTTCCTTAGAGGAGCATAACTGAAAGCACTTACACAAAACTGCTTCATTAAACTTTCAACATCGGTTGGACGGGTCGGCGATTCCCACCTTTCAAGTAGGGATTGAATACGCTCCCTTTCAACGGGAACTATTGGGGTGTTATCCTGATAGGACAACTCAATAAGTCGTTTCCTTCTTCGATTGATCTCTGTAATAACTTTTCTCAAGGAATCTGGATCCATTTATTTTGATAATCAGGGATATGTTACCTCAAACTTACAAAAAACCCCTAAATGATTCAATCCTATTTTAAACAAAGATGACGACCTTTATCAATCTGGTTGGCCCAGGCCGATGATCCTCCAACGACCCCCTCTAACTTGGAGATTTTAAATCTGTGGTTAGATTTAACCATTAAACCTGACATGAAAATTGGAGAGAGGAATATTTCCACAACTATTATAGGTAAAAATGAAACGTTGATGAATTTAATGTTTATGACCAAAGATTTAACGTACCATACAGCAAATACCTATTTTCATACATCAAATGGGGTAGTTTATACAATTGATAATAACAGATATAAACTTGCAGAATTAATATTTATTTTTATTACAACTTTAAGTGTTCAAATACCCACCATGAAGAGTAAAAAGATATGAACTAATAATATTTGATGAGGTTATACCTCGAATTCTGTAAGATTTTAATAATCATTTTTAATGAAATGTTTTATTCTACTTCTTCCAAAACAATGACCTCTAATAGTTTGTGCCATTAAATCCCCTCCCATGAGAAAGTCAGTTTTGTTTTTTATTTGCTTACTTATAAGTGAGAGCCTATTAATGTCCCAGCAGAGCAAAAGAGAATTTTTGATCGGCAAGGATTGCAATTATTCCGATACACTCCTTGAATCTAATGTGCCTGACATCATTGCTGGAGCACCAGGTCGACTTAATCCTAAATATAAGGATCAATTCGAAACTACAGCGCAATTCGATGCACGAGTTCAACAGCATAAAAACGAATTAAAAAATTATAACGCTAATATGCTAAAAACCATAAAAGTACAAAATGTACCTATATATAAATTAACAGATACTAAGTATAGCATGTTTTCATATAACGCAGATTATAAGCTCCTTACTATTGCCTGTAGATTTAATTGGTGCTTGGGATGCTCGCACCGTTGGATATGGGGAGTCATGTCAACAACCACTGGATATAATGTTGCTCAATATACGTTTGCTGATAAATTTTCTCGGTCTGATTTCACAAGAAGCGGGTATCGTGAAAAATATTTTAAAGTAAGCTTTGAAGTAGAACCGCAGATTGCAAAAGAAATAATTTCTTATACCGAGTCGAATGAAAAGAGCCCATATTCTATTACACTTCAGATAACTCCTCGTGTTTATGAAGAAAATCGATGGGGTATGATTCCAATTTTCAATATTGACAATTATTGGCTAGTAAAAGATGGTCAAATTATTACGAAGTTTAATCCAAGGAATCTGCCGACAACTAAAACCACATAAGACAAATTGGTCGAAGAATTGATTTGGGACGTAACAAATGCCACCGATGGAAGCGTTAATTTTTGATAAGTAATATTTCATATTCATTCATCTATTATGGACACTGGTGTTTTAATCGCCTTAATCTTAGGATTTACAAATATTGTTGGATCTGTCATATTTGGCTATTTGCCAAGATCCAGAAACGAAAAATTAAGGTCAATTGAGCAAGAGTTACTTCGGGCTTACCAAGACATTAGGGAGTTTCAGAAGCTTGAGCACCAGTTACTAATTAAGTGCAACATAAGTAAAATGACTGCAAGGCAATCAGTAGATATTTCTGCAAAATCGGAGCCAAAGAGAATCAACAAGAGAATTACTGAACTGGAAAGCGCCGTCAAATAATAATCTCAAATTAAAAACAATGGGAATTTTCGGGAATAGATCAGAAGGCGGATTAATGGATATAATCCGTTGTGATGAGCAAGAATATCTTGTTTGGAAATGGAGGCCTTCAGGGGAACCATTATCGACAAAAAAGGAAAATGCTATCCGTTATGGCAGTAGCTTAAGAGTAAAGGACGGGGAATTAGCGGTATTTGTATATCAGCAGAATGCTGAACTATTACAAGATTTTATTATTGGACCATATGATCAGACAATTAAGTCTGCAAACTTTCCTATTCTGGCAAGTATTGTCGGAACTGCATTTGGAGGGGCATCACCTTTTCAAGCCGAGGTTTACTTCATGAACTTAGCAGGCAATATCCAATTAAAGTTTGGGATTCCATTTTTTGATGTTTTTGATCCAAGATTTCTTGATTTCGCAGTTCCAATGGCTGTTCGAGGAACTATTACCTTAAACATAACCGACTATAAGGGTTTTATTAAGCTCAATAGGCTAATTAACTTTGATTTAGAAAATCTTAATAAGCAAATCAAAGATGCAGTTACTAAATATGTAAAAGGAGTAATTACCAATTTGCCTGCAGACAATGGCATTCCAGTCCTTCAAATAGAAAGAAAGATTCTTGAGATAGGAGAGATGATTAATTCATTATTGAAACCACGATTGGTAAATGATTTTGGAGTAAACCTGAAAGGGTTCGATTTAGCAAGCATTGATGTCGATAAGGAAAGCCGTGGATATGCAGAGTTAAGAAGAATAACTGCAACTCAGCAGACAAAAACTATTGAAGCCCAGACCGACGTAAATATCAAGAACCTCCAGGATATGCAAGAAATAAACGCTTCAAACCTAGAAGCGACATTGCGTATCCAGAGAGAGGAAGCCCAAAGAGCCCAAAGACTTCAGACAGAAACCACCTTTATAGGGGCCCATGGACTTGATCAACAGGCCGAAGTCCTTAAAAAAGCAGCTCAGAGTCTGGGTCAAATGGGTAATATGGACACAGGATCGGGAGGGATGAATCCTGCTGGTATGATGACAGGGATGATGGTTGGAGGGGCAATGGGAACTCAAATGGGTAATATGATGAACCAAATGGGTCAAAATATTCAGCAACAACAAAGCACACCTCCACCTCCGCCACAAGTTCAATATAGCATTTCCGAAAATGGTCAAATGTCAGGACCGTACACTTGGGACCAACTCCAACAGATGGCACAAGCAGGAAAATTAACTCTTCAAACTTATGTTTGGAAACAAGGAATGTCAAATTGGGAGGTGGCTGGCAAAGTTCAAGAGCTTGAGCCTTTGTTTAAAACATTTTCACCCCCACCTCCACCCCCGCCTGCTGATTAACTAATTAAATTATTATGAACGAAGAATACTTCTTCTCTATAAATAGGCTAGTCGAATTTGGTTTGAGTTTGGCCATAGCACAACAGATGGTTAAATCGATGAATGATACATTTACTAGAATGAGCGTTCCTGGAGTAATGAACTCAATGGAACCAGTTCAGCGGCAATTCTATTTCGCAATTATTGATGGTAAGCAAACAGGCCCGTTTTCGGAGCAGGAAATATCACGATTAATTTCTGAAAAAAAAGTTGTCAAGGAGACTTATTTATGGAGGCCAGGGTTAAACACGTGGGAAATTGCCGAAAAATTACCAGATATTCTGCGTTTAGTTGCGCTAGCACCACCGCCTTTTCAAGAAAACAGTTAGCCTTATGAAAGTAAATTTTATACGTACAATTTTAGCCATCGGTATAAGCGCCCTTGTAGCTTATGGTTTTAATCTTTTTATTATCGGAGAGAATAAGATACTTCTGACAATTGGGAGCTTTATACTTTTTGTTGTTACGCTGCTCTTCACTATTGGGATAAATTTTACTTTATCGAGAACAACCACCAATATCAGAGTAGTATCCACTATCTTCTTTGCCATTTCAATTTTAGTCAATCTTAGTTTTTCAATAGCACCATTTAAAGTGGAGTGGTACATAATATTTAGTGGACTTATTCTATTAATCTATTTATTAATTATTTATTCAATTTTTAACAAAAGGCAATAAATAGTTTTTATTGGCATAATATGAATAGCTGGTATTTAATCAAATAGTAATATTTGGACCAATTTGACCGTAAATAAGCTTGGATTGCAGTTAAATAAATGTACTATTTTAATGATCTGAATTTTAATCAATTAACCCGAGAAGGTAACTCAAACTTAAATCTATAAATATGGAATACACAGCATCAAGACTTTCAGAGGGAAATAAATTGTTTCCTGCAAAGATCTCAATTTCAGAACAAGGAGTAACTTTAAGAGTTCCAGGTTTCTTAAGCGGAAAAGAACGCACTATTCCGTTTGATCAAATTTCTGCAGTTAATTTGGATACACCATTTGTGGGGTTTTCAACAGTTAAAATCTATTCAGTTGGTTTTGATGTAATAGTAGCTTCTGGCTTCTCTAAGACAGATGCAATCTCAATCAAGGAAGAAATTTTAGCGGGTCAAAGAAATCAAAAATCAAACCGCGATAAAATAAATACAGAAAATTCAAAACCACAAATTGTGACAGTCATTTCTACCCCAGTAAATGTACCAACTAGTGAAAAGGATACCACAGCTCCTTACAATGAAGAAATTAACAAATTAATAAACTTTGCGTTAACAGATGGTGATTTGTCAGAAAAGGAGAAGCAAATTCTCTTTAAAAAGGCAGAAGCGGCTGGTATTGATCTGGACGAATTTGAGATGGTGCTCGATGCTAAATTATATGAAATAAACCAAGCAAAGCTAGAATCAAGCCCTTCCATTTCTGCACCCAAATCTGAGAAATATGGCGATGTTAAAAAGTGTCCAGCTTGTGGAGCCATTGTTCAATCCTTTTCGGGTAAATGTTCAGATTGTGGCTTTGAATTTAGGGACATCCAGAGTGATGCGACAATTAATAAACTATTTGAAGCTCTTATGGAAGCCGATAACATTCCAAAAGAAGAATTCAAATTACGAACTAAGCAAGGATTTGGGGACATAGTTCAGCCAATATATGAAAAGGAGTTACACGAAAAAGCACACAGGGAAAAAATTATATCGAGAAAAGTTCAGATTATATCAAATTTTCCTGTTCCTAATACAAAAGAACCTCTTTTAGAATTTTTAACATTGGGTATTTCAAAAACAATCCCTATCAAAAAAAGGAGTGTTTTTAACCCTTTGACACCTGCCGAGGAAGAGCATAATGGTCTTGTGCAGGCATGGAAGACCAAGATCGATCAAGTTGTAATGAAAACGAAAATTTCAATGAAAGAGGATAAATCCTTCATACGAGAGGTCGAGGATCTGGTAAGTCAATTGAGTAATCGAAAGTAGGAATTTATTTCTCTCTAATTCTTTAAGTCACCGATCTTAATTATTTCGTGAGAATTCTAATATTTCGGGATAACTACACCTAATGGATTATTTATAATTCGTAGAGGAACTGATTATAGGGGTACAATTACAATATTGAGAAATCAAACCTCTTTAAGCATTCTGTTTGTCCCAGACCTACGACCTTCTGCATTCCCCATCCAACATAGAGATCTCTCTTCTGGGGTCAGATTTGATACCTTAACCTGACCTGAGAAAGGGGAGGTTGGGGATGGTTTTCGAATTATGGCCAGGTATTTGGGGGGTTAAGACACCAAAACATCATTCGTTTCCTTCAGCTATGGTGTCGTACCCATAGGCATTCCACTCAAACTGCCATTTTCCTGTATCAATACGCTTTAGTATGCATATTCCCCTACCTGATTGTTTTATTGTTTCTCCTCCTGACAGCGGTGTCATTTGTTGGGTGAACTGGTAAGTTGCCGCTACTCTGTCACCGATGATTCGAATATCATTTAATACGAAATCCTCGTGGAAATCAAAATTAGTGAAGAGTTCGTTTAAAGTTGGGCGGAAGTATTGATTTCCATATTGAATCGGCATTCCTGTTTCAACAGTAATCAAGTCGGGTGAATAGAATTGAAAGATACCCTCAATGTCTTTTGCGTCAATAGCCTCCCGATGGGCATCCTGGAAAGCTTTCAATTCGGCATTAACTGTTTCGGGATCAAGTCCTGGATTTGTCTTTTGATCAGCACAACCAGCAATAAGAATAACAGAGAACAACAGAAGAATTTGTGTTTTCATGATTTCAAGTTTTAAAAAGTTATTATCTTATCCTAAGTAGGTCGAATTCGAACATTTTATGCAAGTTACACCATCAAAAAATTAAGTCAAATAAATCATAGTCGAGCTATGAGTTACTCGTGGTACCGAAGGCAAATGCATATAGCGGTAGGCATTTATTATCATTTCGAAAAATTACTATCAAGAAAATCTAATATCTTATTAGAGTATTCGGTGTCTTTTTCAGGTTCAGTAAAGCTTTCGGTAATAAAATGTATGTCTCCCTCGCGAACAAATGTTTTAACATGCGAGGGGGTGTTATGAATTATTCTTTCAAAGTTAGAATAGGGAACTTCTGAATCTTCTTTCGAATGCATTATTAAAGCTGGTCTGTTTCCAATTTTCTGAATCTCCTTAACAGGTTTAATCGACCAGATGTTGACTCTGTACTTTGCAAATGCAACCAAAGGCACAAATGGTTTAACCATTTTTGCCAGGAAAACAGGAGATTGAGAAGCCATAAATTCATAAAAAACATCCTCCCATGATGAGAAAGCTGACAGACTGATTAAGCCATCAATTTCAGGTATTTCTCCAATGGAATTAATAGCAGTCGTTCCTCCCATTGACAATCCAAAAACAACAACAGGAATGTCCCTATAAACTGAGTCGGCCTTAATGTGTTCAACAATTGCCTTAGTATCCAAATACTCCTTGTACCCCAGACAAATCATATCTCCTTCGCTTTCTCCATGTGCCCTCATGTCAAATAGAATGGTAGCATAGTTGTTTTCTTTAAAAAAACGCGCATGTCCAAAATATACAGTAGCAGAAGGCATGTGTATTCCTGATATACATATAATGATTGCTTTGGGATTTTCAACCGAAACTTCATAGGCTGAAATTTTCAAGTTATCATCTGTCGTGACAAAGAAATGTTCTGCTTCAATTCCAAAATCTTCTGCAGTCCATACCGTGTCAAAGTCAACATGCATATTCACAAATGAATTAATCACAAGAACTGGGATTGTTACTAAAGATCCAAGAATCAATAGAACAAATCCAAGAATCACTCCAATAATGATTTTTTTCTTTTTTCTCATGTTCATGACTTTAGTTTTTTGAATTTTATAATGCTGTTAGTCAAGAGTGACACCTGTTTGCCGCTGACTCCTTTTTAGGCTTATATCCATTTCTCATATCTTACAATGCTCATCAGATGGAATTCCTTTGCCTTACTACTCACATGATAAAACACATCAAAATACGAAAGAAAACCAATCTGTAAGCCAGTTTAATGCAAGTTACACCAGCCTTAAGTTGAAGTCAAATAATTCTGTACCAACATACCTTTCTGGTTAGCCCAGTCCTCTTTCCCTCCCACGACCCTCACCTGAC
>JAGODU010000167.1 GCA_017998095.1 Prolixibacteraceae bacterium
ATACAGTAATCAGTAAGATACTCCTCAACAGTGCTGTGATTTTCATGTATTTCTTGAGAAACAGTTTTCAGATACTCAGGTCGGGCTTCCTGATATGGCTTGAAAATGTCCAGGTTAAACTTCCCCAAAGTCAGTATTTTAAATATCAGCTCCTGCTTCTTTACATCCTTACCGTTTAGCATGAAGTTGTTTGTCAGGAGGTAGTCTTCGTGAATTGCATCTGTTTCAACACCGGCAAGCGTTTGCAACAGGATTGAAATAAAACCCGTTCGATCTTTCCCCGCACTGCAATGAATTACAGCAGGCAGATTTTCTTCAATAGAAAGAAATGTCAATATCTGCTTTATCTCATTGCTACAATCAAAGGCCATCCTGTGATAATTTCCTGTCATCATGCCGGCCAGATCAATAGTCTCACTGTTCTTCAAAAAAGCACGGTTTATAAAATCTCGCTTTGTAGGCACTTTCTTATCAGGAAATGGATTAATGGAGATGTTCAAAACATTGATATTACTATTTTTAAAGATATTATACCTGTTGTCCGATACTTCTTCAGGAGTCCTTAGATCAACAACTGATCTTATTCCCAGCGATTTTATTTTTTCAAGTTCCGCCTTTGAATAAAGATGTAACGATTCGGAGCGATATAACAATCCTGACTTCATAATCTTGCCTTCTCCGACGGGCAAGCCTCCAATATCCCTGAAGTTGTGTAACCTATTGAATGTTATTATTCTTTTGTCCATAATTAATAATTTTAAGCTATATCGGCAGTAGTTTTTATTTTAAGTAAGATGAATATAGTTGGATATTGGATAATTAACCATAAAGTTAAAAATATACAAATTAGGACTAGCCATAAGTACTAACAAAAAATGCCCTTTCGGGCATTCTTAATATTTAGTTTTAAAGTATTTATGCTAATTGCCTTTTCCTCCTGAACCTAAGAACTACTACTCCGGCTATCAAAATAAAACCAATTGCTATAATCCAGATTGGTACAGGAACAGGTTTTATTGAATCTGCTTTACCTCCTAATATAAAATAAGAACCAATTGAAGAATTAATTGCAGCTAATCCTGCACTATTAAGTGTAACTTGTACTTGAGGAGTAAAACTTAACGTTCTATCTACATTAACACTTCCAATTAAGCTCCCAGCTCCAAGATCATTGAAAATATCCTGTCCGGGAAGGGAACCTTGTGAATAACTTGAAGCAAAAGAACTATAAGATGTTGCAACATCGTATAATTCCCAAGTTTTGATTCCAATTTCGGGACTAGGCCTGTATCGATCAATTCTCAAAATAGCACTTGTAATAGGAGGTGTTATACCTAAACTCGATAAATTAGATAAATCAAATACAAAGAAGTTTCTAAAAGTAAAGTCATCATCTCCATCATAACCACAAATATAATTTTCATTATCTGAATCATGAATTCCTTCACTTGTAAACCAACCACAATCATGATATAAAACAGGTATACCGTTTAATACTAAAACATTATTCATAAAAGGTGAATCATTAGACCACCCAAATATAAAATCATCTCCTGCAGCGGTTAAAGGTCGCCCGTTACTAACTCTTCCGTCAGGCAATAATACAACCTGCGCTTTAACTCCTATTGCTGATACTAATATCAGCATAACAAAAATAGTTGCTAAATTTCTTCTTTTCATTTTATTAGGTTTTTATTAAGTACTTTTTTACAAATGTATGAATTAGTTTTTTTATTTCAACCTTGTATTAATAATTTTCTGATAATTAAAACCTTTTTCATCAACAATATTCCTTAGTGTTTTTATCAAACTTCAACCGTACCTATAATTTGTTCTGGCGTTTAGAAAACGAAACCACTAATTTTGTATATACTATTCGCCAGATATCACAGCCACTAATAAAGGGAACATTTGAAATAGATTGATAAACGAAATACAAGCTTATTCCGGATAATTAAACCGTTCTGCCAATATTTTTGAATCTTGAAAAGTTTAATTTCATGATTCAATTCTGATTATTAAACTAATATGTTTAAAAACTATAAGATTATTCAAAATGTTAGATTTTATTTATATTTTGTTCATTATATTTAAGCTCAAATAATAAACTTAATGTTTTAAATTATTACTTAATTCATATATCCTTCAATATCAACATTTAATATTTATTTTAAACTCAATATATGCCATGAAAAAGACTTCAATTATTTCTAACGTAATAAAAATAACATTTTTCATTTTCTTGTTTTTATCTCCATTTATATCTGAAGCTCAGAATGCTTTTAACACTGCAGGAGGAGATGCCTCAGGCACTGATGGTTCTGTAAGTTATTCAATAGGACAGATAGACTATACTGTAAAATCAAATGAAACAGGCATTCAAATAGACGGAGTGCAACAACCTTATGAAATTTTTATAATTGATGGGGTTGACAATAAAATGGATATCAACCTTTTTGCTTCTGCATATCCAAATCCTGCAAGCGATTTTCTGACTTTGAAAATTCTTGACGGCGATTATTCTGATTTAACTTATTACCTGTATGATGTCGACGGAAAGTTGCTTATTAGTAATAAAATACAAGATAATGAAACAGTTATAAACATGAGCATTCATAAACCTTCTGTTTATTTAGTGAAACTCATGTCTGACAATAAACAAATAAAAACCTTTAAAATCATTAAAAAATAATCCTATATGAAATTCATAATCTTAACCTTAACCGCATTAACACTGGCTTTTACTCTACTTGCCCAAAGTCCTCAAAAAATGAGTTATCAGGCCGTTGTTCGCAATAGTAGCGGACAAATAGTAAAAGATCAGACTATAAGCCTTAAAGTCAGTATACTGCAAGGCTCAGTTACGGGCAATGCAGTATATTCCGAAATGCATAAATGCAAAACAAACGCTAATGGCTTGTTTTCAATTGAAATTGGAAACGGTGCTTCAGAAAGCAGTCTGTCAATGATTGATTGGTCTGACGGTCAGTATTTTGTAAAAACTGAGATAGACATTACGGGCGGGACCAACTTTACTATTACCGGAACCACACAATTGCTGAGTGTCCCCTACTCCTTCTATTCAGCTACATCAGAAACAGTGAAAACTGAGAAACAAAGTCTGTCTGAAGTAATAGACAATATGAATTCAGCAAACGGACAAATTAAAGACCTGTATGACCCGACAGACATGAAAGATGCTGTTAATAAGGAATATGTGACATTTAGGATATCAAAGACTGGCGATACTCTTACTATGGGAAATGACCAGACGATTATAATTCCGGGGATTAGCATGGCTAATATTAAAGCTCCAAAAGTTTCAACATTAGAAGGTTACGACATCTCAAACACTTCAGCAACTTTCATGGGAGAGATAACTGACAACGGATGGAGTAAGATTACTGAATATGGATTTGAATATTCTACCGATGAAACATTTGAGAATGGACAGGGAATAAAAGTTCAGGTACAAGAACCAATAACAAAAGGAATATTTTCAGTAGAAGTTGATTCTTTGCTGGAAGATATGAATTACTATTACAAAGCATATGCTGTCAATGAGATAGGCACTTCATACGGGGAAATGCAAGAGTTGAGCACTTTTCAAATGCTTTTATCAACATCACCTAACTCAGGTAAAGTTTCAAGTGTAATAGGGAAAGGGTACAATATTGCCGGACTATATGCCAATTCTTTCAGTATCAAATCAACAGTACTCGATTACAATAAGATGAATAATGATTCATTGATATTTTGGGATGAAAACCAAATTACAGGAGCAATACTATCGGCATCCGGCTCAACAACTACTAAATATCAAAGCAATATGAGTAGTTATGCTGATGTAAAAGCCTCATACGGAGGATTTAGCGGAGAAGTAAAAGCCCGATACGAAGGAACACAAAAAAACAGGGATGATTTTTCATTTGCTACTCATTCATCAAAACAAATTAAAAAAGCATTTCTGGTCAATAAAGATATTCTTTTTGATAAGGAACTGCTTTTCCCATATCTGACTGAGAAATTCAAAACAGATATAATGACTTTAGATACAGCTGTCATCTGGGAAAGATATGGAACTGACGTTCTTCTTGGAGGAATGTGGGGAGGCAGAGCTGATTATAACATGTTTGCTCAAAAAAGAAGTAATTCTGACGGAGAAAAAATAGGTGTATATGTTTCAGCACGCTATGAATCAGTATTCTCAAGTGGAAAGGGAACTGTAGATGTAGACAAACAATATTCAGAGTCGTTTGAAACGAGTTCGCTTTTTGCTCAAATGAATTCAAGAGGAGGTAATAATGCTTTAATTTCAGGTCCTGAGGATTTTAAGACCTGGGCACAAAGTATAAATGATGACAATGAAGTATTCATGGAGTTTTATCCGGGAACTGTTATTCCAATTTATGAATTCATTGAAGATCCCGTAAGAAGAGAAGAAATAAAAAATAAACGGGAAGAACACTTAAAACACTTCGTCATCCCTGTAAACACTACAACTATACCTTTGCCAATTAATCAGTATTTTGAAAAATCAGGATTCACTGACAATAAAGGTGGAGATAATGATGTGAATTCAAAAAGCGGAAGAAATACAATAGTCAATGTTTCAATTTCTGTAAAGAAGAATTCTGCTCACGAAATTTTATGTACTGTATATCTTAATGTAAAAGAAGAACATTCAGACAATACAGAATTTAGCGGAAGTTTTTCATTCTCGATATCTTCGGATAATGAATTAAAAGATTTTGTTGAAAAGAAATACACTTCAAATCAGGAAAAGATAGAAGGTAGTAATCATGATTACGTTAATTTCCCAAATGTTAATGTTAACTGGATTCAAAATCTGCAAGTCCAATTTGATTCAAATCATGGCAATGATCAACCGTATATTGGTATAAAAGGGAAATTGAATTTTATTGCAGAAACACGTTCTCCATTAGAATGATATATGTAAAATAAAAATAATCAGGAAGATACTGTAGTGAATTATTTGTTGCAGTATCTTCCTGAAAATTAATACTAAATCCTCAACAATTGATACTAAATGCCCAACCTATCACCCGAAATTTCCGGCGCTAAAGAAGCTTATGGAATCTCAGTAATAAAAGAAAACAAATCACTAATTATACCTCCTAAGAGTTTTGAAAGGTATAACCTTCAAAATAATGATGTAGTATTGCTGACATCGACCAGAGAAGGAGAACATGGATTTGTTATTATGAATTTCCATAAGGCAAATGATACCGTTTTAAGAAAAAAAATCGAGAAAATAAGCAAGATAGATGTACCAATATTTATCAAATCCAGACCTTATGCGATTACTGACATTCAAAACGGGAAAATCTATTTTAATGACGAAATTCTTAACGCCTTTGATTTGAAAATCGGAGATAAATTTGTTGTTATAAAGAGTACAACTGTAACAATGAGTTTCAATCCGATTGAAATTTTTAAAGAGAAACTCAGAAGCCATAGTTTCTATGAGGCTGTAGAAAATATTGATAAATTGGAGGTGTTTGAATAATTGATACTTTCGTTTATAAGAACAACTTAAAGAATTCAAATGGAAACATTTAAAAAATTTCTTTCTGATATTACACCTTTAAATCAGGATGAATGGACTTATGTAAAAAGTTTATTCTTCGAGGAGGAAATCAAGAAAGGACAATATATATTAAGGCCAGGAGAAATCTGCTCAAAAGTATCTTTTATTCCAAAAGGCCTTTTCAGAATGTTTTATTTAGTAAAGGGAGAAGAAAATACAACATTATTTTTCTCTGAAAATCAGCTAGTGACCGATTATTATAGTTTTTTGACTAAAACACCTTGTATTGGGACAATTCAAGCTTTGGAAAATTCAAAATTATATAGTATTTCATACAGTAATTTGCAGCTTTTATATGACTTTAAAAGTTGGGAACGCATTGGAAGGATAATGGCTGAAAGGGCTTTTTCCTTTTCTGTTATGGAGGCCAACAGGTTTATTCACGATGATTTTGAAACCAGATATGTAACCTTCTTAAAAGAAAACCCTGATTATATTCAAAGGATTCCTCAATACATGATTGCATCGTATTTGAAAATGACACCTGAAACATTAAGTCGTATTAAGAAGAGAATTAGTAAAAAAACGAATACTGATTATATTTCAATAGTAGACACACCTAAATCAAAGTTCCTTTGATATTTCTTGATTTGAATCAAGCATTATAAAATAACATCAACATAATTTCGCATTCATAATATTTAAAATTAAATGTTTATGATAGCCGATATTTTAAAAAATGATCTTTGGGTGTTGATTGTACTCAGTATCAATCTTGCAGCATCAGTTTCATATTTCATAATCATCAGCAACCCCAGGTTGAAAGAGAAATTTTACAAGCTTCCCGTCTTAATTCAAAAGATTTACGTTTTGTTTTTTGTTCTTCCATTGTTCATTTCTCCATTTTTAGCACATTTCAAGCTCGATTTAAACAATATCTCAATAACCATTGGTCTGTGCCTTTCCATAATAGGAATACTCTTTATTTTGCTTTCATTTTTAAAAATTGGAACAGTACCAAGTATAACCAAAGCAGGATTAAAGACTTCAGGAGTATATCAAATAGTGAGACATCCGATTTATGCAGGAACACTGATTGTTTTTGCAGGATTGAATTTGTTAACTTCTTCAGCTATTCCTATTTTTTATTTTCCTGTTTCAATGCTTCTTTATTATTTAATGACTTATTTTGAAGAAAAGGATTTGCTGAAAATATACGGCAAAGAATATATAGATTACAGGGAAAAAGTAAAATTTCGTCTGATACCATTTGTCATATAATGGATTGTTTTTAAATAGAATAAATGAACGCAGAGGATTTTTGGAAAGTTATTGGTTTGTATAATCAGGAAACATGGCCACATCAAATACTGCTTATAGCTTTGATTATATATGCATTGATTAAGTCGTACCATGCAAAACAATATTGCTTGCCAAAACTTATTTTAGGTATTGCCAATATTTTTATTGGTATAGTGTTTTTCCTTGTTTACGGGACAGAACCAATTCAGCATTACTTTGCTGCCCCACTCTTTATTACAATTGGAGGTCTTTTTCTCAGAGAGAGTGTAAAATTTAAAAATGACATCGTTCGCCAGCCCAATAAGACAGAATGGATTTTAATTGTTTTATTACTCCTATACCCTATTGTTTCATTACTTCTTGGAAATACATATCCAAAAATGGTTGTGTACATCATGCCTTGCCCTCTGGTAAGTTTAAGCATAATAGTTTATTCCTTCTATTCCCCCAAAAACATACTACTTCTGGGTTTGCTTGCAATTTGGGGATTGACAGGTATAAAATCTTTCTTTTTCAATGCCTATGAAGATATTATCCTCCTGCTCTGCGGTATATATTGTGTTTGGGTAATAATTAGGGAGGTGAAGAATAAAAAGATTGGGATTCATTTGACTGACAATCATTAAGTATACTTAGCATAAATATAACTTAGAAATACTGAAAATTGGGACACAATGCAGTATTCCATATATGAAATAAAGTCAGTTAATCTTTAAAAATAACCTTAACTATAGTGGAAGCACATACCCAAAAGAAAGCTGATAGAAAGGGTAAGGGCCATAAGTCTCAGTCCATTGTTCAAAATCAACATATAAAGCATCGCCTTTGCTGAATCTCTTCAGAACAGTCAATCCAACTTTACCGTTCACACCGTTATCAGATTCATAGATTTCACCTGAATTTAATTTTGTTTGCTGTCGTCCTATTTCGTAAATAAGAGCAAATGTTGGTTGCAGGTGCCAGTTGTTACCAACATGGAAATCAACAGAAGATGCAATCCCCAGTTGTCCGTCCATGTAATAGCCATAATCAGCAATTACACCATCATTCATCATATAGAGATAATTGGAAAAAGGACCATAACAAAAACCTAATGAAGGACCGAAATTAACATTAATGTCTGGTATAATTTCTTTACGTATAAGCCACCAGGTTACTTTACCTTCATAGTAATCAGAAGTAGCTCCGTTTGCCAATAAGTCGTTTTCTTCCATACCCCAGATATGGTTTTGATAAGTGAATTCAAAATCGACATTGCCTTTAAAGGATACTCCAATTTTTCCTCCTAATGAATAGAACCCGTAACTCGATTCGTAAGTTCCTTTCAGACCAATTCCGCTTTGCCCTTTTTCAAGCAAAGTTGATATTTGTGCAGAAGCTGAAATGCCAATCAAAATAATGCATAATGTGATGAGTGATTTTTTCATAAGGGTAAATGTTTTATTTAGTTGATATTAACCTATCAAATATAATAAAAAAATAAAATGCTATTAACGAAAGAACTAAACCTTAAAATAGACTTTTAAATCAGTGACGATGAGTAATTGAAAATTCAAATAATTGTTCCGATAATTATATTTATTATTAAATATGTTTTTTATCTTTCAGAAATAAATAACACCTTATGAAACGGCTAACCTTCCTCTTTTGTCTGATCAGCATTTCCC
>JAGODU010000168.1 GCA_017998095.1 Prolixibacteraceae bacterium
GAAAACCCTTCTGAATCTTTGGAATTATGGAAACTGCTTAGAAACAAGCGAGCTAAGCAGATAAAGAAAATAACTGAAATTGCAAAAATTGTCCTTGATTGATCTGACCTTATCCCACCTCATTCATTAATATATTCTGAACCTCTTTATCTTCAATGCCTAAGTATCGCATCGTGATAGCCGGACTTGAATGATTGAAACGCTTACAGAGTATTTCAAAGCCAACGCCATAAACCGTCCTTTGAACGTATCCCCACGTCTTACGCAATGAATGAGCACCATAGTTGCCTTTCAAATTAATTGTTCGTGTCCATTGCTTGACCATGTTGTTGACACATTGAACCGTGATTGAACGCTTACCCTTGCGACTTGCGAATAAAGCATCCTGATCCATTGGCTTCAACGCTTCAAGATAAATCTGCAATGACTTGTGAATACTTTTATTCATAACCAGAATATTGCGCTTGCCTGTTTTGCCTTCTTTAATCACTAACGTATCACCAATCTTCATGCCCTTTACATCACCGATTTTCAATTTTAACAAGTCACCAGTCCGGAGTCCATTGTTTGTACCCATTACAAACAGAAGATGATTTCTAGGATTATCAGACAGCAATTTTGATATAGCCTGTATGTCCTTCATCCTCCTGATCGGGTCAACCGCAATCTTTGATCCCTGCTTTGGCTTGTTATAGTTTTCTCCCTTTTTCATAAACTGCATATCCTCCTTCGCGTTGAATTTTAACTTCTGTAGGAGGCAGGTCAGTTATTTAATATTCAAAATCAAGCGAGGTTTTGATTTATGACGATAAAGACGATGACGCGTTGAAATGATGCGGTTTGCATGCGATGAATGAATATTAAGTCTTATGTAAGAATTAAAGTTCATAACCTAGGGAAAACTCACGGTGACGTACCACCGCCAATCAAAAATTACATATCTGAAAAATGACAGTAAAATATTTTCCTTTTTTATTTCCTGTATAAAAGCTTTTTATCTTTTTAATCACAAAATAATAAACGGCTAATATGACGACTGTACCTCGATGAGTGACGGTGGTAGGAGGGCGTATTGTGAATTGAGCCTTCCAAATCCATGACAGCTCATTTTATACTTGATAGGGGATAGCGTGGCTTATATTTTATACTGCCTACGACAATTTTCACATGACAGGTACCATCGTCGTACGATCGCAATCACAGAAGGTAATAATTCATTAACTGGTTGCCCCTTAGAGGTACGGCACTTAATGAATTTTTAATATGAGCAAACCCTCTGACTAAATAATCCCTCAAATGCCGATGGATACTACTTTTGCAAAAGAGCGAAAAAATATTTTAAAAAAGTACTTGACCATAGGAACCATCCTATATGGTATAATGTTTTCAAAGCGTAATTGAACGCCATAATAATTATTTTTTACTTTTTGAAAAATAATTTTAAATAACGCAAAAACACGTGATAGAATATTTTCAAAGAGTAAATGAAATTTGGGCTGATATGATTCCATCGCTAAATCAGTTGCAATTACTTGCTCCACAGATTTCATCGTTCTTTAAAAACTGAATGTTCATGATCCCGTTACCTAAGTTGGGGTTGTAAAAGTTGTGATTGTCGCTATATTTTTACCTTGGTGAAAACCAATCAAAAGCGAATTTCAGTTATCAGGATTAATCTTCACCAAATCCATCAAACTTACAATTTATTCATACTTGAGTTACTGACATTACTTGCAAAAAAAAGGAAATGTACAAATCTCTTACCAGAGATAGAATTAATTAATTGCCTTTACCTAGACGGGCAGTTATTAATTAATTAAAAACTATTCATATAAAACGATGAGAAGCGTCTAATCGACGCCACATCGCATTATCAAAGTCAGACATGAGAAACTCAGAGATATAAAGAATATAAAGATATTCTTAAAGTGATAATTAATCCTTAAAATATATATCTCAATTATTAATTAACTGGTATCTCCCTATAGAAACAGTTATTAATTAATTATTATTAGATTTCAATTTCATAAATTAATTAATAATGAATAAATATGTTTATTAATAATATCAGTAAAGCGTCTGAATGTGCTGTCATGAAAAAATTTTATGTTTTTAAAAAATAGTAATTGCTAGGTATCAAACTTGATGTAGTATAATCTTTTTCAGTGAAGTCGCGAAACGTCTTTGATGTTGGTTATATGACTTCTGAGGTCGGCTCAGAACGCATATAACTCAATACCGGCTTTTTTGTATTTACATTGTGCATATGAGTTTCATTTGGTCAGGGAGTTGTTTTTCTCTGGCTTTTTTTTGTCTTTTTTGGGGCATGAAGCCGTCGTTACGCTTCATGAGCAATGTGCTGACTAGCTAGCAGCATGAACGTACGCTCACCGGAACCAACCACCGGTGGTAGTTAAGCGTAGCTCTTTGATAATTTAATATCGTAAAAATCAAGGGAAAGCTGTCTGGAATTGTCATGTGGCTTTATGATCGCTGCACTACGAATATTAACTTGGATACAATTTATGAACTTAAAAATATTTAAGGAGGTAATATATGTCAGCACAGATTCTTTATTGTATGAATGTTCCGCCAAGTGGATCGTCTGATAAGCACATGGAGGATTACTTAAACACATTGTTTGACCGATGTGAGCATGGCTTCATCGAAATTCGTCGACCAGTGTCCCAAGGTTTTTGGCACTCGGAATGGATATCACTTGATGACCAAACCCTTCCAATGTTTCCTAACGACGAAAATGTTTTTATAGGAGTGGCCACAAGAAAGAACAAATATGAGGGAGGTGGAAGAAACAACCTTTTTCAAATTCCAGCAGTGTGGCTGGATATTGACTTTAAATTCACGGAGGAGGTCAAAGCCAGAGAGCACATTAAGGAGTTTTCATTGAAGCCTTCGATGATCGTGCATTCTGGCAAAGGATTGCATTTGTATTGGCTTCTGGAAAACCCTGCTGAGCCTGAAGACATTCGGAAGATCGAGGAAGTGAATAAAAATCTAGCCAGACATTTTGAAGGAGACAAAAAAACTGCTGATGCGGCTCATGTGATGAGATTGCCGGGAACTTACAATCAAAAATATCATCCTGCTCCACTTGTTACAATAGAGTCATACACTACGGATAAGGTCTATCGCATTGAAGACTTCAACTTCCTACACTTACCTTCGCCCCCAACTCAAACCCAATCAGCAGCAACGGATAAAAATAATGAGAGCTATGTCGACTTACTCTACGGGGTGGAGAAAGGGAACCGACATGACGCATTAATCCGTTTAGCAAGTCTGTGCAAACGTATTGGAACAAGTAAAGACGAAACAAAAAAACTACTATTACATTGGAATCAGAATAATCCGGAACCAGAGGATGAAAAAGAATTGATCTATCAGATTGAAGATATTTATAGTCGCCACTCTCAAAGAGAAGAATACTCAGAGACAATACAAGATTACACTTCTGTCATTGAATCATCCGTCATGCACCTCCCTGCCTTTATGCACAAGACACTGCCCATTAGGCCATATATTATTAACCCTCTGCTAAAAAAGGGAGAGTTAATAATGATTTCAGCAGCGAGAGGAGTTGGGAAGACTTGGGTTGCTTTATCGCTTGGCTTTATGGCGACAAGACAATTGCGAATCAACAATTGGGAAACGGGCACACTAACGGCGACTTTGTACATCGATGGGGAAATATCGGAAGATGAAATGCAAGACAGAATATTAAAATTAAAGATAGGCCGTAAGGCTGAGCAGGTTCCATTTTATTTGCTGTCTTCTGATGAAATGCGAAGTAATGACAAGAGATCACCAAACTTAAACAATCCATCTTGGAGAAGCAGTATTTCAGAGTATCTTAAATCTCATCCAGATATTGGGTTAGTTATTCTTGATAACTTGTCAAGCCTAACGCCTGGACGCGACGAGAATAAGAAAAGGGACTGGGATGAAATAAATGGATGGTTGTTGGAACTTAGGTCGAAAGGGGTTGCTGTAATATTTCTTCATCACGAAGGTAAAGGCGGGGATCAGCGTGGAACAAGTGCTATCGAAGATAACATAAATTTCTCAATTAGGTTAAAGCGTCCGGAAGGGTATCGTAAGGAAGATGGCACAAAATTTGTTGTTGAATTTACAAAAAGCAGGCGACTCCATGGGGAGAATATAAAATCCTTTACTTTAAAACTTCAGGAAGAGGGAATGGTTTTAGATTGGAAAGTAATTGCAGATGAAGAACAAAATACAGAAGCTCAGATTATTAAGAGTCTTAAGGAAGGCATGAAGCAGAAGGATATTGCGAAAACACTTGGTGTTAGTGCTAGTTGGGTCTCACAGGTAGTGACAAAAGCTAAAGAGGAGGAAAGAATAAAAAGAATAGATGCTGTTTTAGGAGATGATGAAGAACAAATCAAAGATGCTTCAGAGGCTGAAGAAGTTGAAATAGGTGACGACGTAGAAGTAATAGAAGAATAAGAATTAATTAATAACTATTCATATAGGCATACAGTTATTAATTAATAATTTCTTAGAGGGGTGTTTTTACACCCCTCTTTTTTTATCAAGAAAGGAGGAATTATGTTGTTATTTTTATATAAAACAGTGAGGCCCAATTTTATTAAAGGTGGCTTTTGTATGAAGGGTTCCATTCAACAGCATAGTAAGTATAAATACTATTATGTGGCATGGCCTGATAATGGAAAAATTCAGACGGTCAGCAGGTACAGGGGCTTCCTGTGTCGTGATGGTGAAATTGCCGGCATGACCGGCAGGCAGATGGCTGAACGGCTTTTATCGTTGATGAGAGCCGATGTTGAGAATGGAACTTTCAGAATTGAAAAATGGAAAGGTGAAACACCTTCAGATATTATCCCGTATTTATGGAAATGGCTTGAAGAAGATGGAGGGTCATTGAGTCCGGCCACGCATAAGGATTATGAAAATTCAATTAAGAATCACCTTAAACCGTGGTTTGAAAAGAACCCATATCAAATACACGAATTGCAATATGACGTGCTGTGCAGGCTTTTAAACGATATAAACAGGACAGGCAAGGGTAAGAAAAATGTCATCTACTGCCTGAGACGTTGTCTGGTTCACGCGTTCAAGTCCAACAGGATTCCGGTAATGCCACTTTTCCCAGAGGAAAGAAAATATAACATTGTTGACCCGATTATCAGGTGGTTACCAGAGGAACGTCAGATTAAAGTAATAAGAGCTATACCTGAAATGCATCAGCCAATATTCTGGTGGTTGAAATATCATCTAAGGAGACCGTCGGAATCAATGGCATTGCATAAATGCGATTATGACAAGGAACAGAATGCTTTTATCATTAGAAGGACTTTTTCTGCAAAAGAACTCGTCCAGTATACGAAGACAAAGAAAATCCATGTGATTCCGTGTCACAGTGAATTCAAAAAGATCATGCAAAGGATGCCTGTGCATATCAATAGTCCATACTTCTTTGTTCATCCTCATGGAAAACTTGCAGGGAAGCATTATTCTTTGGCTTGCATGGAGGACATTTGGCATAAGGCATGTGCAAAGGCTGGGGAGGATATTGACATGTACTCTGGCTTAAAACACAGCTCTTGTAGCCAGTATATTAACGAAAAACACTATTCCATAGATCAGGTTCAGATGCTGACTGACCATGCACGTAGAGAGAGCGTTAAAAAGTATGCAGCAATACAGCTTGATGAGAAACGAAGATTGATGGAAGGCTGGCAGACCACGCCTTTGGACGAAGTAAAATAACAACCTTGGAGGTGATTTATGAAAAAAGCAGACTTGGTCAATGAGTTGGCAAAGTTTACCAGTACGAAAAAGGAATCGGTAATGGCGGTGGAGATTATGTTGAATTTGATAAAAAAGACATTAAAGAAAAGAGAGGAGGTTTTTCTTTCAGGTTTTGGAACTTTCAGTATTGTCAAACGAAAAGCACGAAAAGGCAGAAATCCTAAAACGGGGGAAGCAATCAGGATACCGGCTAGGGTTCTGCCAAAATTTAAGCCAGCAAGGGCGTTTAAAGAGGCGGTGAAATAGGGTTAACTCAATTATGGTATAAGGGTTTCTGTCAATGAACAGAGCCCCTTTAAAATTCTAGCATTATTGGCTTTTGATCATACGATCTCTTGATAATACCTAAATCTTTAAGTACTGCTGCAATATGGGAACCGTGTCTTGGGGTGTAACGTGAATTATTTTTAATCCATTCACCAAAGCCACCAAGTATTGGATCCGTTACATTAAAACCACCAGGCACGGTTTTATTTTTAAATGTACTTTGAATTTTTAATATAAATTCTCTTGAGATATGTGGGCGGCCTGTATATTCAATGAAAAAGCCGCCCTGACCATCTAGTGTGTATTCAAACTTAGCCCTACCAGAAAGAGTAGATATTGTTGGCATTGTAGTCATCCTTTATTCAAATTCTGACGAGGAACACGAAAGATCGAATGTTGAACATCCGGTTCATTCAGATTGATAAACACTATTTGCCCAAGAACCGCCACATATCTGGTCTATATTGCCAGAACAATTCATGTTGCAATTATTTGCTTCTCCATAGCTGCCATACTGGTTGCCGCAAAAACAATGGGTGCTAAACTGAGTTCCAGCATATTTAAATCCTTTCTCCTTACACATGGAGATACACAACTCATTGGTCAGTCTGTTACTATGTGTCGTGAACCCATTAATATCTCGCCCGGTAAGACTTACCCCAAACGATGCAGGTGTATCTTGCTTATCTTTATAGCAACCAACATAATGAGATTTTAGCTTCATTTGTGTTTTCTCTGCAATTCTTATACGTTCCTCTTGAATTTTCTTGCTTTCTTCAGTCTGTAAGTATTCACCTCTGCACAAGATATAATCTTGAATGAAAGGATCGTTGACAATATCCCATGTTATTTGATGTATGGCATATGCCATCGCGCGCATTGATGATTTTGGGGAATTATCATTTGCTTCATAAATTTCCGTATATAACATGTCTGGAATTTCAACCTTCAGCCTAACATCAGCACCTTGAGCCCAAACACCTTGAGTAAAGCTAGCTCCATACATGGAGACCTGAAGGGTTTTTGCAGAATTAGCATCTACAATGACATTGCATTTCTCAAAAGCATTTTTCATGTAATCCACAATATAATTTGTTAATTGTTTCGGATTTATATACCACTTGGTCACGCCTCTATCCCACATCAAATAATCTTCATCCGTTGCTTGTTTATTAATAATATTCACTGAAGGAGGCATTGGACATTTTGATAGTGTCCTCATTCTCTTAGGCTTCGTCTTATATATAGCTTGTAATTCTTCCGGTTTTAGTTCGTCGGCTACGTCTTTTGTTAGATGAAACGTGCAAGAAGCCAGTGATGGAATAATGAAAATGATGCACAAGATTGCTAGGCACTTATTATTCATAAAAACATCCCTTGACAAGATATTTTGTCTTGGAAAACTTCACAGTGACGTATGTGATGCAGATACTCACAGCATTTTCAATTTCATAAATCCCTTCCTCCTGTCCTAATCACCAAAACCACTTATAGACTAAGAAAGAATTTTCTTGAAATCAGGATCCTCCAGTATGGATAGCACCATCCCGTCAATCATTTCATATGCGCGTTTTTCCAAAACAGCCACGTCATTGGTCGGTGCACCATGCGATTTTACAGAATAAGTGTGCTTGTATAGACGTTTGCCCATCTTTGTGCAAAGAACATCGAAAACGATCTCTCTGTCGGATACTGAACGTAATATGAGGGTCATCTCAGCGTCGTATATTGGATCACCCGGTGTAATAACGATCCCTGCCCGTTCAAAACCTTTCTGCAGAGCATACCAGAAGAAAGAAACTACGGGTTGATTGATGGTTGACGACGAAGTGTAAAACAACTGATATCCAACTGTCCTGTCCGGACTGTAATACGCCAGATTCGGTGTGCCTGATTTATCGACAATGGAAGCTAGGAGAATGACTTTGTCCTTGTAGTTTGTGTAATTTTCATGATTTATGTTTGGACTATATCGTTCCCTGCTAAGACTAACAATCGTACTTGCCGACGGGGCGCATCCGATCAGGATCATACACAAAAGAAAAGACGCGACAAAACAGACAAACCATTTTTGTTTCATGATGCCTCCTAGATAGCGTTATGACGTTGTTTAAATAAATATGGTGTTGAAAACTTGAGAGACTTTCTTCCTTATTTTATGATTTGTCAATAAAAAATCATTTAGATCAATAAGATCGTCCTTGTTGACTTCAAATCGTGTGTGGGGCGCTAACGTCGGAAGGTTAAAGAAAGTTAAAGGCAGGTTAAAGAATTTTATTCGATAAAAATCGAAATTTGCTAATAAATTGGCGGAAGTGCATGGGAATCGAACCCACCTGGGACGGTTCTAGCGCCCCACAC
>JAGODU010000169.1 GCA_017998095.1 Prolixibacteraceae bacterium
CCCCCGTGGGGAGCGACAAGTATAAAACAAGTGAAGCAATAGCAATGTTGGAATTTCAATCCACGCTCCCCCGTGGGGAGCGACTTGAAGATATACAAGAGGTTATTCTTGAAGAAGAAACAATTTCAATCCACGCTCCCCCGTGGGGAGCGACAGCAAAAATGAACAAAGATATATAGTTTTTATTAAGTTTTTGTTCATTTTTTAATTTTTGAATATAAAAACGATTACTACTATTAATGAATTTACAAATTATGTATATTTTTCTCTGAATTTATGGTGCGAAACCTTCAGACATTTATGTTTGCTATATATTCGCACTAAATTATAAGAGTATCCTCTACATTGAAGGATGCTTTTGCGCCTATATGCTCAACCTTGCCTTTATAATTATTTCCAAGATAATAAAACCTCAAACTGTCTTTATCCTTATCAATAATCTGTTCAAGCTTATGCTTTACCTCACGGCATTTAGCCGCATCCATTACACATTCAAAAACTGAATTCTGAACACGTTGTCCATAGTTCTTACATTGCTTTGCAACCTGATGCAAACGCTTTCTTCCCTGTGGAGTTTCTGTATTTACATCATAAGTTATAAGCACTAGCATTTCATCACCTACTTCCACATAAACGGCGGATATCCATCCAAATCGCCTCGGATAAATCTGGCTAACAACATTGCCTGTGTATAAGGGACAAGTCCCCATTCTATTTTTCCCTGCAAGAATGGATGTGTAATTGTCTCTTGCTTTCTTCTTTGCCATGCCCTCAAGATTGTTTTTCTTGTATCATCCTCCATAATAACTGCGCCATTTTCCTTTTTAGTAAAGCCCGATGCATTTACTTCCCTTTTGTTGATCAATGAAATAACAAACCTGTCTGCGTGAACAGGTCGCAGTTCCTCCATCATATCAAGAGCAAGAGATACCCGTCCCGGCCTATCCCGGTGTAAAAAACCTACATAAGGATCTAATCCGACTGTTTCCAGTGCTGCTGCAACATCATGTGCCAAGAGGGTATACACAAATGACAGCATGGCATTAACATTGTCAAGAGGAGGACGCTTATTGCGACAGTGAAAATAAAAGGATTCCTTTTGTTGAAGGATTAAATCGTCAAACACACGAAAATATTGCGATGCCGCTTCTCCCTCAACTCCTCGAAGCTGTTCCAGGTCTTCACTTTGCGCAGCTAATTTCAGAGAATTCGCAAGTATCTTAGAAACTCCTTTTAGCTTATCTACATCAAGCCTTAATGCATAATCACGGGTTGCACGCTCTATAACCCAACGGCTATTAAAAATCTTTCCTATAATAAAGTTTCTGGCAATCTTCATACTTTCTTCCTGACTATCTGAAAGTCTATATTGGGCTTTTCTCAAAGTAACATTTCCTCTGACCTCACCGACGACTCTTGCAAGAAATTTCCCGTTCTGTTTCATAAAGCTCAATGCTATATTGCGCTTTGCACAAGCTCCCATCAATGCCGGACTTGCTCCGGTATAGCCAAAAGCAACGATGCCCTCAAGGTTATGCAACGGAATCCTTGATACTTCCTCTTCATCTTTCAGAATCACAATGTTTTCTCCGTCAAGCGATAAATAAGTATCAGGAGATGTGACATAGAGTGTATTCAACAGTTTCCTCATTCCTCCACCTCCGATAGGTATCTATTGATATAATAGACAGCGGAGGGATTTTTGCATAGCTTTGGTATGCAAATTTCAACAAGAGAACATGCCTTACAGCTTTTAGATGGCTTAACTTTGGGTGTGTACCTCCTATCATATAATTCATGCATTTCTCTGGCAATTACTTTAACTCGATCACGCAACGCTTCATCGAGTACAATTTTTAACCTGCGCCTGGCTTCTCCATAGAATAAAAATGCTTCCGGGATTTCGCATAAAAGCATTTCTTCAAGACATATAGCCTGTGCACATAGCTGCAGTACATCGGACTCGTCTTCTTTTGGTTTTCCCTTTTTATACTCTATAGGAATTGGCTTAAATGTCCCATCTCTGCCAAATATGTTTATCCCTTCCGTTGACCTATGAAATTCAACAACATCACAAGCTCCGGTCAAGCCTAAAGAAGTTGAGAAAACTCCCATGCCCCGTGAAATAATCAAATCCCCGCGGGATTCCTTTATAGTGTTGTCATGGGTTTTCTCATGCAGAATTTCTCCCTCTACAGTACGTAAATTATCCTGCCACTGCTGCTCAATATGTATCAGTGCCCACTGGCGTTTACAGAATACAAAGTGCTGAATTCCTGATAGGAGTAAAAAATCTTCCTCTTTATATCCATTTCCCATCTATACTCTCCAGTTCAAAATATTTTTACCGTATAAAATTAACTTGAAGCTCTAGTCAAATTATCAGTATTTGTGAATTTTTGAATAAATCAGAATCAAGCAATGCTTTCGTATAGCCTAAGAATTCAGAATCATATCCATTTTCAACCCAACGGAATATCTCGTCATATCCTTTAATTGGTCTCAGATATAATTCATTAATTTTTGATGCCCGAATTTGTACACTATTTTTTATCAATTGTACTGAACTAATCTTCTCTGAATTTTCAAGCATCTTAATTATTTCTGGATTCATAACAACTAGTCGAGTATCTGAATCAATTATTCTACATATATTAGCTACTTCCGGATACTGGTGGTTTCTTTCATATTCCATGATTTTTTCTATCTTTTCGTTATATTCCTCCTTTATTTCTCTCTTCATAGTTTCTGTAATTAATTCTGTAATACTTAGTCTGTCAATCAAGCCATTTTCTATTAACTGTTTGAAAATTTTTTGTGAAGTTTTAAATCCAGGATGCGGTTTAAAATTTAAATCATTGATAGAAAAACACCACATTTCAGAGTCCTTATATTCTCCTTCACGATTCACTCTACCATCTATCTGTAAATAGCTCTGAATGGAACGCAATTCAGCAAATCCATTTCTAAAAGAAAAATTCAATCCAGCCTCAACGCAGCTTGTAGCCACAAGCGTCCAATCTGGCTGATATTTAAGATTTTGTGTGCTCTTATCTTTTTCTAATCTTTCATAAATCTTTTTGATAATTGGTACTCTATCTTTTGGAGTTAATGCTGTTGATAAGTGTAATACATCAAGACCTCTGATTTTCATCTGGTTCGCTAGAAAAGCTGCTGAAAATACTGTATTCATAACGACTAATCTTGGACCTACTTTAGTTTGCATAAAATCAATTAAACCATCAATGCTACAAAAACTCAAAGGGCCTTTTAAATTCGAAAGCTCATTGTTAACCTTGAGGTTAACCCTTTTCTGTTCATATTTACTAGCTTGACTTCTTAACTCTTCTGGCACTAATTCAACTACTTGCTCTTTACAATCGGCAAAACCCTCTATATCCCAGAATTTTGCTGTAGTTCCTGATGCCAATACTAGATGACAGCCCCATTCTTTTGTAAGTTTTTGTAGCCATATCCATGCTTGAGGCCATAGCCAAGTAGGAATAGCTGCATGACTTTCATCAATAAATATTCCTGTTCCTGGTAGTTCATGCAACTTTCTCAACCTGGCAGGTTCATTAGTCCCGAGAGTTTCAAAAAATTGGACTGCCGTTGTGACAATAATTGGTGCATTCCAAGTAGTAGCAAGCTCCCTTGCTTCAATAGAAGAAAAATCAGCCTGATGATCATGCTCCGCTACAATAAATTCAGGATCTTCATTATCCAATACAAGTGCTTCTCTATAAACTCTTACAGACTGTGTTATAATGCTAGTATATGGCAGGACAACAATAATATGGCGTAAATCCTTTCGAATAGCTGCTTGTAGTAGATGCGCCATTATAGATGTAGTCTTTCCGGTTCCAACTGGGCTATCACAGTAATAAATTAAATGATTTGTATCTCTATTCCTACAAGCAAAATATATCTCGTTTCGAAGCTCATTTCTTTTACTTTTTTCATTTTTCCCATACTCTTTGCGCACATATTCATCAAGCTTATTTAACCGATCTTTCCATCTTGTCTGACAATTAAATTTCACATATCGTGCAGTATCGCTATAGTCAGCATCAACTAAACATGAAAGGGCTAATCTGCGTGATAAACCATCTGAAAGAATTGATTGTTTCGAATTATTTAAATTTAGTGAAACTTGACTGTTATGTAGAAGCAAATACTCTTCTAAGCTGGTATCGGTTTTTTGTTTAATGCCCATATCACGAAATGGAAACTCTAGTGTGAGTTCTCTTGGGAATGAAGGTAACCCCGGCTTATGATGAGATAAAATGAGTATAGCTGCTTCTATCTTCTTTTCTACATCTTTTAAATATGCAACCCCTGCATCTACATGGTTTACAGGTAAGTGCTTCGCTTTCAATTTGCCATTTAATACTTCTTGATTCTTTTCATCAAGCTTACCAAGATCGTGAAAACATGCAGCCCACAAGACTATGTTTCTTAAAGTATCTTGTATAGCTACCTGATCATAGTTAAGCATTCTTTCTACATTAGATTGTGCACGTTGAAAAACACCTTCTATATGTTCTTTATAGGTTTGCTCCTGTAAACCCTTTCTGATTTGTGCACTGTGAGCTAATAGTTTCATATCACATCTCGCCCATTAAATCTCTGACTTTTTGAGTTTTATTTTTCAGCTTCTCTTCCAATTCTTTAATTTGCTGCTTTAATCCCTCCGAATCATAATCTTTCCAAGAGGTAGAGGGTTTTTCTGCATCTCCAATTCTTTTTGGTGTCAACGCATCAATAATTTCAAAATCATTATATTTTCCAAGAGGTGAATTGTGTTCAACATAAAATGCATATCGTATGTTAACCTGTGGTCTAATATATGAAGCTGTATTCGTGTAAGCATAAGGTATGAGCTTTAATAATAAATCAATATCCTTTTGTTTACAATTTGTTTTACTTGCCGCTGTAGCATTAATAAAGAATGGCATACAATAAACACCATGTTGCACAATGCGAAAAGCAAGAGGTGCCATACCTCTACTTTTATCATCTTCTACCGGCGCTACTTTTGTTGTAGTCATACGTTCAATTTTGATAGGCGATATAGATACTGCCAATCCAAATTGGGCAACTCCTGTTTGAATTTTATCAGACAAGTCTCCTTCTAGAAATGTGTTTCCAAAGATTCTAGCATCCCAATATTTTTCAAGAAAAGTATTTTCCTTCAGCTCCTTTATAACTTTTTGTCGATCAATATCTCTCTTCTCAAGTAAATCATATTTCAAATAGTCATCTTCCTTAATTTCAAGACTTTTACTAATTTCTTTCCACACTGGACCATCTTTATGTAATACAAGATCCCGAACTTTTCTTTTAAATGATACTGGTGATATTTCTCCACGCCCATCATGCCGCTGTCTCGGATCACTTTCCCTATCTGGATCTCCATTTACGTTTGAATTAACCGCTTCTATAACTAACAACCCGGTTCCACGATTAATAATACTTTCCATAATTTACTCTCCCTTCATTCTTTTTCTATCTTCGCTAGATACCCCAATAATACTTGTGCTCGTTCCGCTTCATTGAAACTCTCTGGAATGTCTTTCCCATTTATCTCTTGAGCTACCTCTGACATATTATTTACAGCCCATTTAGCAAGCCTAGCATCTTTTTCAGTATCAGCCCAAGCCATGTAAATCCGGATTCTTTCTCTTAGTAAATCCAGTGCTCTATTTGGAAACTCAGCTGCTGTAAGTAATAACGAATTTCCGAGTAGTTGAGGCGGTATATCGCCTTTTCTAATAATATAGCAATATTCCCGGTGCAGTATATCCGCTAACTTCATTAACCGACCTATATTAAAAGCTACATTATTCATATAATCCTCCTTATAATAATTTAGTTTATAAAGTAGTATCGATAAAAGGGAAATCGCAAGACAATGGTCATATATGGCATTTTTGTTAGTTTCGAAAAGCCTCTTTCGATTATAAAGATGCCCAATGCTTATCAATAAATCTTGGGCTTGATGGTTAACCTTTTGTAATAGTCTTTCGCATAATTCTTGCTCATTTCTTAAAGGAATAAAAACATCATAAATTTCTTTTAAGGAAATTCCCGGAATTGTTTCAAATATTAAGTTTCGTTCACCGTTTTTTACCTCCCATTTCCATTGTTTTTTCACAAAATTAAGGATTTGCCCAGGATATGGGCAATAAGGCTTGACCAACTTTTTCTCTTGCTTATCTCTAATGTAATACTCAATACTTGGATAGTTTTCAGAAGCCTTACGCCATTTGGTGATCCCTAAAACTATGTCATTTATATTATAGGTTTCCGATAACAATACTTGCTTCCGTCCGTCATCTACTCTATTAAGTACTACCACTTTAATCCTAGCGTTTGAGTTTCTCTCCATTTTTTCATTAAAGCTTCTACATACCTGCTCAGTTAAATTTTCAAATCTAATAACCTCTTGCTCATAATTAGGCGCATCACCTAACAGTCTTGCTATATCGTCATCAATTCCTGGCTCATCTTCAACATAGGCAATAAGTAAATTCAACTCTTTGTCCTTACTCCCCGGGATTCTAACCCAAGTTTTATTCTCTCTATTTTCTTGTGTCAAAAAACCAATTGCATTATTAATATCAATAATTATTCTCTTACTAACCTTAAAAGCCTGTAAACTTTTCATACTGTAACGGGTTAAGCATGGAATATTCTCATTGTTAGAGTATAAATAAGTTTTGCCTAAGTTTGGTAGTTTGGGGTCAGGATATTTATCTTTCTCAATTACCTGATACTCACCCGTTAACTGACAGCAATCGGTTTCCAGATCATTATTTTCAATATTATCTCGTTTATTTAACTCGCTAATTAATGTATTTTTTAGTCTTATATCTTTAATTTTATATTCAAATTTATGTGCATCGTATACATCAAAAGCAATTTGAGTGCTGGAATAAAACTCACCTTTCTTTTCATCCCATTTACCTATTAGAATATCTTTCATTAGTTCTATCATCGGTTCGTCAAATGTTGCTAATTGAGTTTTAATCAGAATTAGGAGTGCTATGTAAAATTCTCTCTGTTCCTCTTGATTATTCGGAAATCTACTGATTAGCGCGTATAATGATCCTAATTTGAGAACCTTCTCACAAACAGGTATAAGTTGTTGTTTAGTCCACTGAGAAATAGCAATATCATCACTCTTAGGGTTACAACAATTAAAATCTAGTTGGGATAAAATTTTAACTTTATCTCCTTTTTGCTTCATTCTCTTCCAAACCGCATCAAAATCTTTTGTCAATTTATGCTTTATCAAAGGTTTTTGAATGCGAACAATCGGGAAACTATTATGATTGCCCTTGCTGTGTTTCCACAATTTCGAAAATTCCTCTTTCGAAATATACTCGATAGTTTTCGGCATCCCGTCTTGATCAACTTCAATATAAATACCTGCACTATTAGCTGGATTATTAATATCTCTATGGATAGTAACATGGAGGAGATTTTTTTCTTTCAAAGTTCGCGTCATAGTATATAATTCATTAATCATAATTCAGCACCCCTTCAACAATTTCGACATTTTGTTTGAATAAGGGTTGTATATTCCCATTTCCCGGTTTGTCAAACATACTATAAAGCATAGATGGTATTACCATGTTTATTGATTTATCCACAGTAGTCGAGTCGCGAAGCAAACTAAAGTAGGTAGGCACAAATTCTTTCCATCCTAGACATGGAGTATAATAAAAGCTTCCTTGCTTTAATCGTCTAATAAATATTTCTTGAAGAGCATGACAGTGATTATTTCCATAAGGTGCTTTACCAATCTCTTCAACAATACCATATACTTTATAACAAACATCTACTAAAATTGTAGCCGCTAATTGAAAATTCCTTGTATTAGCTTTTCTTAGGGGACCACCATAATTATTAAAATAACGATGATATACAATTGGCCTACATATTTCTACCCTTACAGGTTTTATATACGCAGACTGCATCCTTACAACAGATTCAAACATGCCTTTTACAGCCGAAAAAGTAGGCGCCGGATATGATACTGGAGCAGATCCAGCATCTGGACGTGTAAACATAGCAGCATGTCCTTGTACTTCAAAGCTAATGGGATACTCTTTACCCATAATAATCCTTCCCTCCCTCTGAAAACTTCTATCTCAAAATTAATACTTATTTATATCCTTATATTTACTTATAATTATAACCTTACCATTATTGTATATCAATGTAATTTAAAAAATTGCATAATATCGAATAATACAGAATAAAAAGTCTAAAAATGGCGCTTTCGCTGTGTATTTTCAGACTTCCAAACATATTGATTGTATTAATTAATTATCCTACACCTTACCATCCCGCTACAACAGCTCCATCAATATATTAATCGC
>JAGODU010000170.1 GCA_017998095.1 Prolixibacteraceae bacterium
ACCACATTCGTACCAAATAGGTGGTTTCTCCTGTTATAATGGGAGAAACCACCTATTTGGTACGAATGTGGTCGGTAGTTGATAAGAATTCATCAGAAAGTAATCTAAACATAAATTGGCGTACACTTTTCAAGTTAGCGAATCATTTAATTCATTTCTTTTTATCTTTGCACAAATTTTTTTAAAAACCTTTATATCATGAGCATTCGGGAATTAAGTGAACAGGAGATTATACGTCGTGAATCATTAAATAAGCTACGCGAAATGGGTATTGAACCATATCCTGCCAACGAATATAAAATCACAAATAACTGTAAGGAATTAAAAGAAGATTATAATCCTGAATTAAACAACTTTCAGGATATTTCTGTAGCAGGTCGTTTAATGAGCAGACGTATTATGGGAAAAGCTTCGTTTGCTGAAATTCAGGATGAATCGGGCCGTATTCAACTTTACCTTAATCGTGATGAAATTTGTCCTGATGAAGATAAGACATTGTACAATGATGTTTTCAAAAGACTACTTGATATTGGTGATATAGTTGGAGTTAAGGGTTTTGTTTTCAATACTCAGATGGGTGAAACTTCAATTCATGTTAAGGAATTGACACTCTTAAGCAAGTCGATCAGGCCGCTACCTGTAGTTAAGGAAAAAGACGGACAAACCTTTGATGCATTTACTGATGCTGAAATGAGATACAGGCAAAGATATGTTGACCTGATTGTCAATCCACAAGTGCGGGAGCATTTTAAAAACAGGACTAAGGTTATAAATACCATGAGGGAAATGTTTAACGAAAGAGGGTATCTTGAAGTTGAAACACCTATTCTTCAGCCTATTCCCGGGGGTGCTGCTGCCCGTCCATTTATTACTCATCACAATGCACTTGACATTCCTCTATATTTAAGAATTGCCAATGAGCTATATCTTAAGAGATTAATAGTCGGAGGTTACGAAGGTGTATATGAATTCTCAAAAGACTTCAGAAATGAAGGAATGGACAGGACTCATAATCCCGAATTCACAGTTATGGAGATTTATGTTGCATATAAAGACTATAACTGGATGATGGACTTTACCGAAGAAATGATTGAAAAAGTAGCTTTGAAATTACATGGCACTTCAAAAATCAAAGTAGGAGAAAATGAAATTGATTTCAAAAGGCCTTTCAAAAGGATTACAATGCTTGATTCTATAAAAGAACATACCGGTTTCGATATTAACGGAATGGATGAAAAGCAACTCAGGGAGGTTTGTAAAAACCTTGACATTGAAGTTGATGAAAGCATGGGTAAAGGCAAGATTATTGACGAGATATTTGGAGAAAAATGTGAAGGCCATTATATCCAGCCAACTTTTATAACTGACTATCCTAAGGAAATGTCGCCTCTTTGCAAGAAACACAGGAATAATCCCGATCTTACTGAAAGGTTTGAACTAATGGTAAATGGCAAGGAGCTTTGTAACGCATACTCAGAGCTTAACGATCCTATTGATCAGCTTGAACGCTTTCAGGAACAGCTAAAACTTTCGGAAAAGGGAGACGATGAAGCAATGTTTATTGACCTTGATTTTGTAAGGGCTCTTGAATATGGAATGCCTCCTACATCAGGAATGGGAATAGGAATTGACAGATTGGTAATGTTCATGACAAATCAGCAATCGATTCAGGATGTATTGTTTTTTCCACAGATGAAACCTGAAAAAGTAGTTAAAGTTGACGGACCGGATAAATTTATTAAAGCAGGAATCCCCGAAGAATGGATTGAACCATTAAACAAGCTTGGATATAAAACTTTAGCAAAGTTAAAAGAGTTGGACAAACCCGGCAAGCTTCATCAGGAACTTTGCGGATATAATAAGAAAAACAAGCTTGATATTGCCAATCCTACGATAGAACAGGTTTCATCATGGATTGAGAACTCATAAGTAGTTTGTCAAATTTTTGATTTGATGAATAAAAAATTAAAATTTTAGCTTTAAATAAATGCTAAATGCAATTATTGAACTACTTTTGAACACTTAAAATTACTTGGGCACAAAAATCTTTTTTGAATAGGCAAATGCTTGTAAAAGTTTCAAATTTCATACTAAAGAAAAGAATTCTTCTTATTGTAATTCTTTCAATATTCACGACATTCATGGGTTACTATGCCCTGAAAGTTCAGCTTTCTTATGAGTACACTACTCTTTTATCAGACAACAATAAGGAGAAGATAGAATACGATAAATTCAAACAGTTGTTTGGAGAAGACGGCAGTATTTATGTGATAGGAGTCAAGAATCCAAACATGTTTGAATTGGAACAATTCAATGAATGGTATGATTTAGGGCTTGAAATAAGCAAGATAGACGGTGTAATGGGTATTATAAGCACCACAACAGGTGTCAATCTTTCAAAGAATCAGGAAAAACATCAGTTTGATATTACACCAATTGTAAGCAAAAGACCAACAACTCAAGCAGAAGTAGACAGCATCAAGAACTTGTTCATGGGGCTGAAGTTTTATAAGGGACTTCTCTATAATCCTGAAACACAAACAACATTAATGGCAATTACTCTGGATAAGACCCAGATGAATAACAAGAAAAGGATTGATATTTGTAATGCAGTAACAGCAGCTGCTGAAAAATTCAGGATAAAAAACAATCTGGAAGTACATTATTCAGGGATGCCTTATATTGCTACCATTACAATGTCAAAAGTAAAAAAGGAGCTTTTCCTGTTTGTGATTGGCAGCATTATTATTGCAGCATTTATTATGTATCTGTTTTTCAGATCATTCAAAATAGTTTTAAGTTCACTTTTAGTTGTTGGAGTTAGTATAATCTGGGTTATGGGAACCCTTGCTCTGTTTGGATTTGAAATAACAATCCTGAGTGGAGTGATTCCTTCCCTTGTGGTAATCATTGTTATTGAAAACTGTATATACATTCTTAATAAATATCATTGGGAGTATCTTAAGCATGGGGATAAGCATCAGGCCTTACTGAATTCAATTCAAAGAATAGGGTTTGCATCATTAATGACAAACATGGCAACTGCACTTGGTTTTGGAGCTTTCATCATCATTCCGAATCAAATGTTAAGAGAGTTTGGAATAGTAACTTCAATAAACATAATGTTGCTATACGTACTTTCCATTATACTTTTACCAATAATATTCAGTTATCTGTCGCCCCCTTCTCCCAAGCATGTAAAGCATCTTGAAAACAATTTCTTCAAATCGATAATAGAAAAAATAATACATCTGATAACACATAAAAGGCCTGCTATTTATATCACATCTGTGGTGCTTATAATCATAGGAGTTTTAGGTGTAAGCAAAATGAAAACATCAGGTCGTTCAACTGATGATTTTAAAGAAAAGGATCCAATAGCTATTGACTTAAAGTTTTTTGAAGAAAACTTTGGAGGGGTTATGCCATTTGAGATTTCAATAGATACGAAGAAGAAGAACGGGGTGCTTGCTCAGCCAACACTTGCAAGGATCAATCAATTACAGCACAAGATCAATGAAAATCCTGAATTCTCCAAGCCACTGTCAATAGTAGAGCTGTTTAAATTTTCAAGGCAGGCATTTTATAATGGTGACTCATCAAAATATACTTTGCCAAGTTCTATGGAGAGTAATTTCATATTAAGTTACTTACCAAAGGATGCGAGTGCTGATAAAAGCAATCTGTTAAATTCATATATTGACAGCACGATGCAGATAACCAGGGTAAGTTATCAAATGAAAGATGTCAGTACAATTGAAATGAACAATCTTTTGGAAAAAATACGTCCTCAGGTGGACAGCATATTTGATCCTGAGAAATACGATGTTACAATAACCGGTAATAGTGTTGTTTTTGCCAAAGGAACAAATTTCCTTATAAAACATTTGTTTGAAAGCGTGCTTATCGCAGTTGTACTTATATCATTGCTTATGGCATTGCTTTTTTCATCGTTCAAGATGATACTGGTTTCGATGATTCCAAATATCATTCCTTTGTTAATCACTGCAGCAATCATGGGATTCACCGGAGTTCCGTTAAAACCTTCAACATTGATAATTTTCAGTGTGGGGCTTGGAATTTCAATAGATAATGCAATACAATATTTATCGCGATACCGGCATGAGTTAAAGCATACGAACGGGAATATCAGGCAATCAGCAATCAGTGCACTTCACGAAGCAGGATTCAGCATGATATATACAAGTATAGTATTGGTATTAGGATTCAGTGTATTTATCTTTTCAAGTTTCGGTGGCACACAGGCATTAGGAATACTCATCTCTGTAACTCTGTTTATAGCGATGTTTTTCAATATTCTGGTTCTTCCTTCACTGTTGCTTACACTTGACAAAAGAATCGCAAGCAAGGCGTTTAATAAGCCGATAATAGAGATATACGATGAGGAGGAGTAATAGTCTGTATTTTCAGTTTTTCTCAGCTACAATAATACAACTGCTACCCAATGGTATGCGTTTCCCTTTTTTGATATATTTTAATTCCACAGAATTAAAAAAAGAAATAAGTCTGAAAATAAGGTTACTGCCAGCATTGTGTTCCCATTTTTTTGCATGTCGGGATTTAATTTTTCCCAAGGTTAGCAGGTATGGTATTGTTCTCACTAAAAATATTATCGGAATAAGATAAAAGAAAAAGTAAGACTTATAAATAATCTTAAATCCTGATTTTTCAAGTAGCCGGGAAATTGATTTTAAATTATACCTTCTGAAATGACCGGCTTCAACATCAGCTTTTGACCATAAAAAATTATAAGCCGGAACAGCTATCAAAACTTTGCCGTCTTTTTTAATATTTTTATATAATTCTTTAATAAAATCTTCATCATTTTCAATATGTTCCAATACATCAAAAAGACCTGCGTTAGTTAATGAATTTTCAGGAAGTTTCAACTCATCAAACGTTGAGTTTATAAGATTGGATAAACCATTTTCTCTGGCTTTAATAATACCAGATTCACCGGGTTCAACTATGCATGTTTTAAATCCATTATTAAAAAGTGCTTTTGAAACATAACCATTCCCTCCTCCAATATCAACAATAGACTTTTCATTAAAAAACCTGTCGGCAATAGCAACAATTATATTATTCCTGTGATTAAACCAATAACTGTCTTCTTCTACTTCAGCACAAGATGAATTACCGGTTTCAGGATATGAGACATTATTTAAAGTTCTTTTGGAATACCAAATACCATCTTCAAAAATAAAATTATTTAAATTCTCAAATAATACACTAAACTCTTTATCTCCCAATCTATCCATAAATCTTTAAAATAATAATTACATAAAAAACTGAGTACTCAAATATATTTAAAAAAGAAGACAATAAATGCAGATGACATTACTTAATAAATAATTAAACAATCACTTTTTTCCTACATTTGTTTTTACTAATTAACCGTTCTATTTTTTAGCTAATTATTCTCTTGAACTAAGATAAATCTGGTATAGATGAAGACATTTATAAAACTTTTTTTCATTTCTGTTGTAAACTTAAAAGGTCTTTTTAGAAAAGTCTCTATAAAGAAGTTAAAAGTTTTAATCAGAGCTTTAAAAAATGAACCTGCTTCTCAAATAATCGAGAATTTCAAAAATTATCTTAACATCAATTCAAAGTCAGACACTGATAGTTTAAGAAAAATAAAAACAAGAGAAGAAATATTACTTGAAAAAAACCAAAGACTAACTGAATACTTTATCGCAAACAAACAAATATCATTTACTGAAACCAATCCTGAACTCTCAATAATCCTTGTTTTATACAATAAGGCTGAATTAACTTTAGCATGTCTTGAATCATTAGTGAAAAGTGAATATCAGAAATTTGAGATAATAATTGTAGACAATAACTCAAGTGATAAAACAAAAGAATTACTTGAAACCATTTCTGGTGCAAAAATAATCCTTAACGATAGTAATCTTCACTTTTTAAGAGCAAATAATCAAGCAATTGAGTTAGTAAAGGGTAAATATCTTCTTTTCCTGAATAACGATACTGAATTACCTGAAAAGACAATAACCCGGGTTATCAATACAATAAAATCAATACCTGAATGTGGTGCAGTAGGTGCCAAGATAATTCTACCTGAAGGTGTTTTGCAAGAAGCAGGAAGTATAATTTGGAATGATGGTTCTTGTTTAGGATATGGAAGATTAGACAATCCAGAATTACCTCAATACAATTTTGCACGCTCAACCGATTATTGTTCAGGAGCATTTCTTTTAACTAAAACTGAATTATTTAAAAAGCACGGGGGATTTGATACTATTTTTGAGCCGGCTTATTATGAAGAAACAGATTATTGTTTGTGGTTACAGAACGAAGGATATAAAGTAATATATGATCCAAAAGTTGAAATAAAACATTTTGAATTTGGGAGTGGTGTATCTGAAAAGGCAATAGAATTGCATAAAATTAATCAGGAGAAATTCTTCAATAAGCATTCTGAAATATTGAAAAAGCATTTTAATCCGGATTTAAAGAATATTCTTAAAGCCAGATTTTCTGAAAAAAATTCAAATAAAAAGAATATTCTGTATATAGATGACAGAGTTCCTCATATAGAGTTTGGTTCAGGCTTTCCCCGCTCTAATTATATTTTAAATTCAATTGTTGAATCAGGAAATAATGTGACAGTGTATCCCATCAATTTTCCAAATGAAGATAATTGGGATAATACTTACAGAGATATAAATCCATTCATCGAAATAGCTATTGGATTTGGTATTAATCGTTTTGAGGAGTTTATTAATGAAAGGAAAAATTATTACGATATAATTTGGATAAGCAGACCCCACAATTTCACTTCAGTTGAAAAGTATTTGTCCCGCTTAAAGAAGGGTATCCGGATAATATATGATGCTGAAGCAATATTTTCGCAAAGAGAAATAAATAAGAAAACCATAAAAGGAGCAATTATATCTGAATATGAAAAGGAAGCCCTTATTAAAAAAGAAGTTGAATTAGCTCATAAGGCAGACTTAGTAATTTCTGTTTCGAAGAGAGATGCTGAAATATTTGAAAACAAAGGAGTAAAGAATGTTGAAATTTTAGGACATTGTTTAAAAATTGAAACTAAATCAACCCCGTTCAATGAAAGGAAAGGTTTGCTTTTTGTGGGTAATCTTGATTATAATGACTCTCCAAATGTTGATTCAATTATGTGGTTCATTAATGACATCTGGCCTCAGGTAAAAATAGCTATACCAGATATTTCCATGGATATAATAGGATCTGCAGAATCAAGTTTAATTAAAAAAATTAAAACAAATGGAATTTTGATTCATGGGAAGATTGAAAATATAAATCCTTATTATCAGAAAAACAGACTTTTTATTGCTCCCACCAGGTTTGCAGCAGGTATTCCCTATAAAATACATGAAAGTGCTGCAAATGGACTTCCCTCTGTAGTCACTAAAATTCTTTCAGACCAATTGGATTGGACAAATAATCAGGAAATTTGGTCGGTTAATATTAATGCCGATGAATTTGCAAAAAAGATTATTTCAGCTTATAATAATCAGGATGAATGGGAACAAGTTCAATCAAAGATGTTATTTAAAATTAGAAAAGAAATGTCAGAAGAAAAATATAAATTAAATATTAATAAAATATTAGAAAATTAATACTTTATTCAACTTAAGATTTTCATAAAGAACTTATACTAAATGGATGCTGTAAATGAATTGTCAATAATTATTTTATGCTATCGGGCAGAAGAAGAGATAATTCCTTTTGCGAAAAAGGTTAAAAAGATTGCACAAACCCTCTCAGATAATTTTGAAATTATACTAGTAGGAAACTACATTGAAGGTTCATCAGACAGAACTAAGGAAGTGGTTGAAAGAATTGCCTCAGAAGACAACACATTCAGAACTGTTTGCAAGCCAAAAAAAGGGATGATGGGATGGGATATGCGTGAGGGATTAATGCTTGCAGATGGTAAGTATTTATGCGTAATCGATGGTGATGGACAATTCCCAATTGAAAGTATTATAAAGTGTTTTGAAATAATAAAAACAAATCAATTCGGATTGGTTAAGACTTATAGAAAGTTAAGAGAAGACGGGATTTATAGAAAATTTATCTCTCAAATATATAACTGGTCTTTTTCAATGTTATTTCCAAGAGTTAAATCCAAAGATGTAAATTCAAAACCTAAGATAATTACAAGGGAAGTATATGAAAAACTGGGATTGACTTCTGATGATTGGTTTATTGATGCTGAAATAATGATTAATATTAGCAAGTTAGGAGTAAAATACTATGAATTTCCAATCAATTTCTACAAGCT